>NZ_JAEQCE010000013.1:0-228517 GCF_020738665.1 Microcoleus sp. PH2017_08_TRC_O_A | reverse complement strand
AATTGTCGGCGCTGGTGACAAATTCGATATCGGCGCTGGATTTTGAGTAATTGTCGGCGCTGGTGACAAATTCGAGTTCGGCGCTGGATTTTGAGTAATCGTTGGTGCTGGTGACAAATTTGATATCGGCGCTGGATTTTGAGTAATTGTCGGCGCTGGTGACAAATTCGAGTTCGGCGCTGGATTTTGAGTAATTGTTGGCGATGGTGACAAATTCGAGTTCGGCGCTGGATTTTGAGTAATTGTTGGCGATGGATTTTGAGTAATTGTCGGCGCTGGTGACAAATTTGATACTGGTACGCTGGGTTCAGTAATTGTCTGCCCAGGTGCAGGTGCGGTTGCGGGCGCAGGTGCTGGCGCAGGTGCTGGTGCGGGTGCTGGTGCGGGTGTCGGTGCAGGTGCTGGCGCGGGTACTGGTGCGGGTGTCGGTGCGGGTGCAGGAGTTCGCCTGGGTGCTGGCGGAGGGTTGGGTGTCGGTGCCGGAGTCGGTGCGGGTGTCGGTGCCGGAGTCGGTGCGGGCGTCGGTTCGGGAGTCGGTGCCGGAGTTGGTTCGGGAGTCGGTGCAGGAGTCGGTGCAGGGGTTGGCGCCGGAGTTGGTTCGGGAGTCGGTGCAGGAGTCGGTGCAGGAGTCGGTGCGGGCGTCGGTGCAGGAGTCGGTGCAGGAGTCGGTGCAGGGGTTGGCGCCGGAGTTGGTTCGGGAGTCGGTGCAGGAGTCGGTGCAGGAGTCGGTGCAGGAGTCGGCGTCGGCGTCGGTGCCGGAGTCGGCGTCGGCGAGGTTGAAGAAGTTGTGATATTAATTTGCGTCGGCTGTACGATCTGAGTCTTTGAGCTGGGAAAACTTCCGGATGCAATAACATTTTCCTTCTTGTCGCTCCCAGTGGCAATGCTGCCAGCAGTACCGTTCAAGCTGTTATAGTTGGGCCCGACGCCGAAAATAGTGTTTGAGGCTTGACCACCGTGGCTAATGGTGATATCTCCACCATTCGCGCTACCAGTCGCGGCCGCGGCAATGCTACAAGCTTGCGCCAAGCAGGTAAAAGTACCTGTAGCTCGGAAATAACGGCCGGCTGAAATGTTAATATTTCCTCCGGCTGTTCGCCCTTGGGTGTTGATACGGGTTACTTCAATGTCATTGCTGGCCTTGAGGGTGACTTGGCCGCCTTTTTTTTCTTCGGAGTTGGCGTCTATGAAGCCTGTTTGAATGCTGCTTGAGGCTGCAATACTAACGTCTCCGGCGTTGCTGGTTTTGTCGATCGAGCCTGCGTTGATATTGCCGGTCTCTACTTTTCCTGTACGGCTGGTGACGGTGATGTTGCCACCTGCTGCGGTGGTGGAGTTGGAGTTGAGGGCGAGAGTGCTAATGTCGCTGCTGGCTTGTAGGACGATCGCACCTTGTGTACTCGTCAGGTTGCCGCTGGCTGCAAGGGTGTTGGCTGCTTGAATTTGGATCGATCGAGCGCTGGCACCTTTGACTGCAACATCCCCCGCAGCTACTATTCGGTTAGATGCTGTAAGTACCAATTGACCGCTTGCATTGACGCTGATTCCTGTAGCATTGGTTTGACCGACCCCTGTCAGCAGTTCCGGCAAGGATGCGACTGCTGTTCCAGGGCTGCTTGTCGCTGACGACGGCTGGATGTCCAAACTCAGCAAACTATCTCCCTGACTGACGCGCACTAAATTTGTCCCGGTGACTGACGCAACGGTAATTTTACCGCCCGGTGCCGAAAGATTGCCTGTGCTGACAACGGTGCCGCCAAGCAAAGTTAAGTTCTGCCCTGACTTGACTGCTAAGTCGGCTGTGTTGACAATTGCCCCAGCTCGATCGGCTCCAAAAGCAAAGGAATTGGGCGTGCCCGTCAGAGATGTGTAGGTGTTAGTACCGATCGCGTTAAACGAATTAGAACCAAATCCAATACCGGTAGCCGTGGTTGCTGTGAAAGAAGCCGGCACATTTAAGCTGGCACTGTTGCCAAATATGATGCCCGAGGGATTCATCAGAAACAAGTTAGCATTACCGCCGGTTAATTGAATTGAGCCGTTAATAATCGAAGGGCTACCGCCATTGATGCGGCCTAAAATGTTGCGAATGCTGGGATTTGAGATAAAGTTGGCTATCTGATTTGGCGACAAACCGAATTGTGTAAAACTGTGGAAGAGATTTTGTTTGTCGTTCGATAATTGTCCGCCTTCAATGTCGAAGCGAGTTTGCGGTGTAGGAGTTCCGCTTGGGGTGGGAGTGACTTTAGTGCCAGTTCCATCGTTCGCTGGCACAATTTGAGCTTCGGCTTTTGCTTGCAAAAAGTAAATATTTATCAAGACTATTTGCACATAAAGTGCCAGTTTGCCAATTCTTTTTCTTGACATTAATTTAGCCGGTATTTGAAGATTCTTGGGGTTTTTCATAGTTTTAAAGGGTTTAATTTTTAATAGGTCGCAACAATAACGTATAGCGGCTATCACAAAGATTCGCGGACGTTGTTGGGCTTGGACTCTCTTGGTTTAAGCGGTTATATAAGCTGTCAGTCATACCTCATTTTTTTGAGAAAGGCTATATCTTCTTTACACTCTCAATATAACTCGCAATACCTAGACTATACATCTGCCACATGATACACTCAAAAAAACGGCATTTTAGACCCACTCCGACGCCGATTAACCGATTTTTTTTTACTCTTATTAAGACTTTCAACGAAGGATGGGGTTAAAAATTAGGTTCTGCGTCCAAGAGCGATCGGGAAAATTTCTGGTCAAACATCTTTGCTTTCCTCGGTTCAAAAACAACAAAGCTATCTCCACGATAGCCTGTAACGAAAATTATGACAAGAAAAAGTATAGCCTTTCTCAAAAAGATGAGGTATGACTCATAGCTTATATAACCAGTTCCACTAAGAGGGCTGAAGCCCAACAACGTACCTCATCTTAAGGTTTGAAGGTTGGTGTGTGTCCCGGAATGTTATTGCTTCTTCTTTCTTCCTTGGGCTACAAGCCAATTTTTTAGAGTTTGCTTGCTGCAACCCGGTTTTTTTTATAAACCGGGTTTGGCGGTTTCTTGGTGTGAGGTTTGGTGACGTAAAACAACTTAAATCCGGCTCACTTTTCCTCTTAAAATCAAATCCACTATTGTCGGTTTCGATCTGCTGCTTTTCGGTTTTAATCGATCGCCATTTTGCTGTTTAAGGGGCTGTCATAGCGGATTTTTGGCAGGATTTAAGAGTTAATTCGGTGAAGTTTGGACGGTGGGCGAGGGACTGGGTGAATCAGGGCTTGGTGAGGATGAACTCGGTGAAGGTGAGCTCGGTGAAGGTGAACTCGGTGAAGGTGAACTCGGTGAAGGTGAACTCGGTGACGATGAACTCGGTGAAGGTGAACTCGGTGAAGATGGATTCGGTGAGGGCTTTGGTGAAGGAGTCGATTGGTCGGATTTTTTGAGACCGACAAAAGCGTCGTAGCGGGTGGTACGATCGCCAATCACGGCCGCTGTAATGCCGATCGACCGCGTGGCATCTATCCAGATTTTTTGGTTGGGAGGAAACTCCGGCAAAGCCAGGTTTTTCGGGTTAAACGCACTCTCGGTGTCGATGAAAAAATTGCCGTTGTGAGGCTTAAGTTGCGATCGTACAGTTTTTTGGAACAATTCGCTACTTAAAAGCGGACTTGTCGGCGCCGGAACGATCGCGTCCACCACGGGTGCTCCTACTGTGATAAACAGCACATCCTTCATCCAGCCGCGAGTTACAGTAATCCCTCCAAACGGCGATTTCCATTGAGTCGCAGGTTGACCGCCAACTTGAATTTCCTCAACTCTATACTGCTTATTTTTCATCATTTCATCAAGCTGTTTCAGGGATTTGTTAGCGGCGCCGCGGTTGTTTGTTTCCACCATAAATACAAATCCAGCAGCAAATTTGTCTTTCGGATTCTGCGCGGGGGCTGGTATTAATGATAAAGAAAATTCTCCCGCCATCCAGTTGATGAAATCTTTATCTAAATCCTGGCCAGTAGTCGATTTTAAACCAGTACGCAAAACTTGAGGATTAATCGGTGCAAGCGGGTTAGCATCAGATCCCAATACGTAGTCTTGCCACAAACGCTGCAAGTTACCGCCCGATACCATCATGATTGTATTGTTTGGCAGGCGATTAGCCATTTTTAGAGCATTATTTTCCACTGCTATACGAGTAGTAGAATCTGGTTTTAGCCAAGAGATTGATTTGAATCCAATTCCGTCTGCATCCAGCGTCGCTGTGGTGGCAAATCCTTGATTTTGTTGCAGTTTTTCCAGGTTTTCTACCGAAATTTCGCGGGATGAGTTGGCGGCTGTAAAGGCTGCTGCAACGGGCATATTCACGTAGATTTGACCGAAGGCACCGACATCCTTAATTTGTTGGATGGCGTCTCCATAGCCAGGAGTTTTTGCGAGGGATGGTTCGCCTTTGTAGGTGTCAATTATTCTGTCTGTGGCGGTGGGATCTGTGGTGACTGCTAGATAGTTTGTTCCGAGTACCGCGACTGAGAAATTGCGATCGGGTATACCTTGAGTTTCTGTAACTTGCACTCCTTTGTAATTGCGCTCAACCATTTTTCCTTGGTTGAGGGGTCTGGGTTTTGCTAATAATTCTTTGGCTTTAATCGGGTTGGAGATGGGCAGGATAATTGCTACTGACTGCTGAATTGGCTGAGGTGGGGGCGCGTTGGGCGCGCGCGGGGGAACTGGTATCGCTGTTTTGTTGCGGAGAAACGCCACCATTACCGTGTTACCCACCCAAGGCTGAATGTCTTGCTGGTAGGCGTAACCGTTGCTTGTCAGGAGGCGATCGCGCAATTCGCTTAAAAACCTTTCAAACGAAGCTTTTGACTCCGGCGTACCAAATTCTCGCAGCCTATTCCACTGCGATTCATCGGTAGTGATGGATAGAGCCATCATCGCATCTTGGGGAACAACGACGGCTCCCGCTGGCAAATCTTTGGCGGGGCCTCGGGAAATGACGATCGAGTATGCGAGGATACCTAAACCGATCAGAAGTGTGGCGGCTCCGATCGTAAACAGCAGGGAAGATTTATCTTTCTTGAACATTATTCGTAAAGTTCTGGTACTCGAAACATCATAAATTATATTGGGGATTGGGCATGGGGAATTGGGAATAGGGCATAGGGCAAACAGGGCATTGGGCATTGGGCATAGTGGGTGCATCTGGCGCAAGGCAAATATATTCGTAGGGACTCTCGCATGACCTCCGTGAATATGGGATTATAACTAATAACTTATATGCGGTCATGCTTCTTCAGGCTTCAAAAACCAGATGTACCCGGCATAGTTAGCGGTTAGCGGTTAGCAGTTAGTAGTTTTTATAATCACAAACAACAAATAACAAATTACCTATGCCCCATGCCCCATGCCCTATGCCCCATGCCCTATGCCCTATTCCCCAATCTTAGTTTCTAGCCTTAAAGTCTTTAAAGATAGTTTGAAATGAGTACATCAGCCTGTGAACATCGTTTGTGGCCCTAGGAAAGATATTGTGTTCCCATTTTTTGCGCGCAGTAGTCAGTAATTTTGCCACTGGTTGCGAGTAACTATTAGAAATGAAATAGCTGCCACCTTCGTAGCGAATATCTGACGCCAATCCGATAAAAGCACCAGCCATTTCTAGTTGAAGTTCCGAGGTGCAGTGTTCAGATTTCACCGCTAAAATTACCTGCGAGTGTCGGGGTTCGCGGTTGAGCAAACGGCAGATATTCGCTTCTTTTTGGTACAGAATTAAAACGTTGCAGTTGTGCAGAACTCCGGCTCTACCTTGCACTTTGACTCCGAGATGAATTTCCAGGGCTGGTTTGTCGGGAAATTCTACAACAGCATGAGTGTATGGATGTGCTGTTCCGTGGATTTTTCCGGCTGTTTTTCTAAACGTTAAATATTTCGGTGTTTCGTCGTCTAAAACATTGTTATAATAGATGTTGCCGCCTTCGTTAGCAACTGCTTTCAGCAGGATGGTGAATAGGTAAGCATCAAAAATTCTAGCTTGTTCTGCCACTCCGTTGAAATCTGGATCGATCGAGCTTTTTAACTTGCTCTTAATTTCAGAATTGATGGCGTAGTTGCTAGGTTCAGAGGGCAGTTTTTCGAGTAATTGCTTGAGGGCGATCGCCTGTTTGTGGCGTGGGGCTGTTAAAGTGGACGTAAACTCGATGGTTTGGGCTGTTTTTGCGCCGGAATTGGCAAAGATAATTTTGGTACCGAGGGGAGAGGTTTCCGATTCTACTTTCAAGAAATAAGCAATCTCGTCTTCCATTTCCGAAGTGTTCACCGTCGCTTGTTCGACAGCAGCAATTAACAGCAAAAGTTGTTCTTTTGCGGTATAATCTTCTATCTTGAGCAGCGGTGTCTTTCGTTTGAGCGATCGCTCTTCAATTACTTTACCTATCTCTACACTATTGGCGACTTGTTCAACTACCCAACCTAAATTAAACTCATTCAGAATGGCCGCCAGTTCTTGACACAGTTTGGCGTACTCTATCTCATCCATAATTGGTTCTGCGTTGCACACTATATCTAATTATACAAGCTGGTTGATTTTTTTGTCAATGGCTGTGATGGAGGGGAGGGGGAGATGGGGAGAGGGGGAGAGGGGGAGATGGGGAGAATGGGGAGATGGGGAGAATGGGGAGATGGGGAGATGGGGAAATTTTTTCTATCGAACTTCAATTGGGATTTATTTAATCCTTTGTAAAATCCGTTGCCGAACTTTCTACGTCTTGAGGGAGACAATTAGCAGTAATAGCAATTTTCAAACAGAATGCAACTGCCGGCCCCATGCTGCAAACTCGCATATCGCTCGATTGTTCCCAATTCTTCAATTCTTCAATTATCCAATTCTTCAAATCTAAAATCTAAAATCTAAAATCTAAAATGGTATAAGCTATTGTACGACATTGAGAGCGATCGCACTATGGCAACTATCAACGACAACTACCTCAAACTCAAAGCCGGCTACCTGTTTCCCGAAATCGGGCGCAGGGTAAAAGCTTATGCAGACGCGAATCCCGGTGCACCCATCATCCGGCTGGGGATTGGCGACGTGACGGAACCGCTACCGGAAGCTTGTCGGGAGGCGATGGTGAAAGCGGTAGCAGACATGGGTTCGCGGGATACCTTCAAAGGATACGGCCCGGAACAAGGTTATGAATGGCTGCGGGAGAAAATTGCAGAGCACGACTTCAAGTCGCGGGGATGCGATATTGATGCTTCGGAAATCTTTATTTCTGATGGTTCTAAGTGCGATTGCGGCAATATTCTCGATATTTTCGGCAATAATAATACGATCGCAGTTACAGATCCAGTTTACCCGGTGTACGTAGACACGAACGTGATGGCGGGACACACGGGAGATGCGAACGAAAATGGCGAATACGAAGGTTTTGTGTACCTCCCAATATCCGCAGACAACAATTTTACCGCCCAAATTCCCACAGACAAGAAAGTCGATTTAATTTACCTGTGTTTCCCCAACAATCCGACGGGCGCAACCGCAACCAAGGAACACTTGCAAGCTTGGGTAAACTATGCTAAAGCGAACGGTTCGATTATTTTCTTCGATGCAGCCTACGAAGCCTATATTACCGATCCGAGCCTACCACACTCCATCTACGAGATTGAAGGGGCGCGCGATTGTGCGATCGAATTTCGTTCATTCTCGAAGAATGCTGGTTTCACGGGTACTCGCTGCGCCTTAACAGTCGTACCGAAAACTTTGACAGGAAAAGCCGCCGACGGTTCCGATGTCGAAATTTGGAAGTTGTGGAATCGCCGCCAATCTACTAAATTTAACGGCGTTTCTTACATCGTGCAGCGCGGTGCAGAGGCAGTTTATTCTGAGAAAGGTAAGGCAGAGATTCAGGCGTTAGTCAATTTTTACATGGAAAATGCTGCAATTATCCGCGAGAAATTGACAGCAGCAGGAATTGAGGTTTTTGGCGGCGAAAATGCACCTTATGTGTGGGTGAAAACACCGAATGGTTTGTCGAGTTGGGATTTCTTCCAGAAGTTACTAGAAACTTGTAATGTGGTGGGAACACCCGGTTCTGGTTTTGGTGCAGCGGGCGAAGGTTATTTCCGTATTTCGGCGTTTAATAGTCGGGAGAATGTGGAGGAAGCAATGAGACGAATTGTGGAGAAGTTTAAGGTGTAAAACGGCGAGAGATAAGTCTTTTTGGGGGCGGGCAAGATGCCCACCCCACAAGAAACTTGATGTATTGTGGAACAGGCATCTTGCCTGTTTCTTTGGGCGGGCAAGATGCCCACCCCACAAGAATTTATTAATGTGTTGTGGAACAGGCATCTTGGCTGTTCCTGAAAATAGTAAAAGATGTGAGTTATAATCTAAAATGATTGTGGCTCAGCGTTTCAATAAAGAATACCAGCCAACACCAGGAGTTTTTTATGCACTTGCTACGAGTTCAAGTTCCTGATTTTCGGGGATTAAAAAATATAGACATCACTTTTGAAAAAGATTTTGTTCCTAGTATTTTTCCGCTGGGAAGCCAAAATGGCGGCGGTAAAAGTACGCTGTTGCAGTTAATTTTTGTATTGCTGCACTGTTCTGTTGATGACGAGAAAAAACCGTTTATACAGAATCTGCTTCAGGGATTTAAAATTTTGGGCTGGGAAGAAAAAAAAATAGCAATCATTGATATTTGGGATGGAAAAAATATTGTCAAACTTGAATTTTATTGCCAAATTAGTTTTGAAGAGGAAAAATATTCCCCAGAGTATGATTATAGAGGCGACGATGAAAATATCAATGAGGAAAATAATATCATATATATATGTTCTCTTGAAAAGTTTGAAGATGAAGATGATATGACAACTATAGCAAGTACAGAGTTAAAATGTCGTTTTAACAATCAAAGCCAGGAGCAAGTAAAATCATTCCTAAAGAAGATATCGCAGAAAATTTTTCTAGCAGCTCCTTCGACACAGATTTTTTTATTTCTCCCGCAAAAATCTAGGGAACTATTATTTAAAAAATCCAGTACCGGAGACAATAATTATTATGGTATACTCGAATCAGCACGATCTGAATTACAAGGCTTGTTTACCTATGACTTCCTTGCTGTAGAGCTACTTATTGAATCATTTGAGGCTGCTCGCGATCGCGATTTCGGAGAAGCGATACAAACAGGTAGCTACGGGAACAGTTATCAAACTCTAATTAAGGACTTAAATCTGCTGTTAGGGAATAAAAGGATAAATTTAAATAAAGATTTTTCGGGAGTTAACTTTAAATTGGATCATAATGGTGAGACTATAGAACTATATCCCGAAGATTTAAGTCACGGCGAACTCAAAAGACTTAGCATTTATATATGGCTCAAATCCCGGAGCATAGAAAATGCTATAGTTTTGATGGATGAAGTTGAAATTGCTTTTCATCCAGATTGGCAATATCAAATTATATCAGACCTCAAAGAGTGGGCACCGAGCAATCAATATATTCTGGCAACTCACTCCTACGCATTGTGTGAAGCTTTGACACCTGCTCATGTTAAAGAAATCGAGCCAAAACTAATCAAACAAGAATCCTAATACTAGAAATGAGTCTGAATTCAAAACAGCTAAAAGAACATTGCAAGATGATTCTTGAATCTCGCAGAATTAAGAATAAAATTGTTGTTCTCTGCGAGGGTGTTATTTCAACAATCGAGGGTATAAAATCGCCTCAAGCTTATAAAAACATGGAGACACTGCCGGATGCAAACTTTTATAATGCTTGCGTTCCAAAATGGTGGACTCAGAAACGACCACAATTTTTCAACTGTGGCGATCGCGAAACTGTAATCAATACTTATTTCAATCTTTTAAGATTACACGAACAGCCTACCACTAACTCGTATTTAGATCCAAATCGGCTTTTTGCAATGATAGATTTAGACTTGCACTTGCAAAAGATTAATATTGATAATTACAGTTTTCGTGATACAGAAGCAATTTTTTGCAGTCTTTACGAAAATTCCCAGGTGAAAGCACAAAATGCAGCACAGCACCGGATATGGATTACAGGCTTGATTCATAAGGAGGCATATTTTGTCACACCTGAACTTCAATCAGTATTTGATGATTATCCTAATTCTCCGATGTATCAGGATAATCCTGTTCAACTGAATACTATTTATATGGATATGGCTGATAAAATTAGTAGCGATCCAGACTTGAAGAATAACCTTAACATACATAGAGCGCTCGATCGCATAAATCATTGTTTAAATTGTACGGACTTAGATAAACTTCAGGATTCATGGAAAACTGAGTTTGAAAATACGTCTGATGAAACGCGCAAGCAGCAATTAATTATGGCTTTGCTCACAATTAAAAAAGCTAAAAATTCTTGGGAAAAAATTATGTCACCCGTTGGCTGGAGTGGTAAAGAGCGCCAATCTGATGAGGATCGCAAAGCTATAGAACGCCGATTTAGAGAACAACTATCACTAAAGATTGGAGAATTTTATTCACAGCAAAGTAGCGATGTTAAGTGTCATATTCCTTTTTTTTTCAACACATTGCATGAGTTCGTTTGAATAAAACACCTCAATTATAATTTTGCAAGATATCGGCTTACACTAAACCAGCTTGAAAAATCTGATTGGCTGTGAGGTTCAAATCGGGAAAAGTTTGCGACACAATCCGATCGCACTCCCGAAACTTGAGAATTTGATATTCACCATCAACCAAGTTACACACAGAAATAGTCGGCTGTTTCGGATTACCAATAAAATTGCGTCCACCCAACGCAGCATAGTCCACAATCCAATATTCAGCGATACCCATCTCCTCATAATCACCATATTTCAAATAGTAATCATCGCGCCAATTGGTTGACACAACTTCGATCGCCAAAGGTATCGATGCACCTAAACTGAGGACAGATTGTTTTTGCCACAATGGTTCATTCACAAGGTTTGCACGGTTCAGCACCAACAAATCGGGGCAATAACCAGAATCTTTTTCAGGAGGTCTAACTATCACTTGGCGAGGGATACCATAGGGCAATGCCAGACGTTTGATTTCATAAGGAATTTCGATGCCAAGAAAGCTGATAACTTCCTCGTGTTCGCCTACTGGTTGTGCCATCTCAACAATCTCTCCATTATGCAGTTCGTAGCGTACCGTCGCATTTTCAGGTAGCGACTCTACAAATTCCTCGAAGTTTACGAGTTTGGGTAAAGTTTGAGTCATAGGTTTTTAAAATGACTGATAATACTAATTATACCAAATCTGGCTTTGATGTCTAGCAATCATAAATCTGCGATCGCCCATCTCTTCTCGTTGCCCGTGCTACACTCAACAGATATCTTCAAAAACTCTTGTGAGGTAGGCATCCTGCCTGCCTTTGGCAGAAACTTAACAACTAGCTCTCAATTCAGCTTATGATTGTTATCGCTCCCGTCCTCAAACCTATTAGCCAGATTCAGCTTACTCCCGGTAGTGTCGTAACTATTCCCAATATAACTTGGCTCGAATTCGAGTCGATTTTGGAAGAATTGGGAGAAAAGCGATCGGCACGAGTTGCTTACAGCAAAGAAACTTTAGAAATTATGGTTCCTTTACCCGAACACGAAAGACCCACAGATTTAATCTCTGATATTGTCAAAATTTTACTCAAGTCTGCGGGTAGAAGATACGAACCATTTGGTTCTACTACTTTCAAGCGGGAAGGTGCAGCGGGAATTGAACCTGATGCTTGCTTTTATATTCTAAATTATCAGCGGATGATTAGTCGTCGCCGACTTTTGCCGGACGATCCGCCGCCGGATTTAGCAATTGAAACGGATGTAGCTTCTAAAACTACGCTCGATGCTTATCTAGCTATTGAAGTTCCAGAAGTCTGGGTTTACGACAGCGGCAGACTTCGCATCTATTTGCTGCAAGAAGGAGAGTATGTAGAATCGGATATTAGTCCGAATTTTCCAGGAATTGCGATCGCCAAACTGATTCCTTCTACAGTGGAACGTGCTTTGCAGGTAGGAAGTTGTCAAGCGCTAGAAGAATTTGAAAGTGCGATCGCCCGATAGTCCCAAACTTTAAATCGCGATCGATCGTTGACTTTTAATGAAATCCTAAATGTCCGTTAGCGAAGCCCTCGAAGAGGATCGCACTTTACCAACTGAGTCAAAAGAGCGTTAGCGAAGCCCTCGAAGAGGATCGCACTTAATCACCCATCTTGTACCATCCAAACTAGCATTCCCAAAATTTGCTCCAGCGGAACCAAGGCATAATCATTAAGATCCAGTGATACAGTTTTTTCCTCCAATTTAAGAAATCGCCACTGCGTACCGTTGCTAACACTCCCATAAACAACAGGAATTGGTTTTCCCTTCGCTTCATTAAACTTCTGCATTGCTACCATTTCGGCAATACACTGTCCAATTCCTGTTTTTAAATCTGCTTTTTTAGCTTCAACAACTGCGACTGCTGGTGCTTCAATTTCTAACATTTCTGAAGAGCGACTAATCAAGAAATCACAAATTCCATTCAGTCCTTGTTTGAAATCTACGGTAAAGTCTTCTCCCGAAAACAAGCTAATCTTCTCCTGCAAAATCTTTCTGACTTCGAGCAGTACGGGGGTAATAATCATTTCCGATCGCGCTTTTTCACTTCCTGTCGCCACAGCTACGGGTAAACTGTGCGCCAAAAAATCTGTCAGGGTTGCACTTGGAGCGATCGGAGTTATTTGCGGTAGAAATCGCGGGCCTTCTACAGTTGTTAATCCAAAGGCTTGTTTGACTTTGACAATTGTGGTGAACTCGCTGTAAGACATCGCTCAATTTCTCCTAATACCTATTGGCGCCATTTTTTCAACCCCCACAGGTCGATAAATTGTATCCCTTTGCTGATAATCTCGCCCCAAAGAACTAATCGCATTTTGCAAATCTTCTACAGATTGACAACCGCCGCCAACCGCACCTGCCATCGTGGTAATGTGTTCTTCCATCAATGTGCCGCCGATGTCGTTGCAACCCCATTTTAACGCTTCTTTAGCTCCGTCTAAACCTAATTTCACCCAACTCGGTTGGTGATTGGAAATCGTATTTCCCAAGAAGATTCTCGATACTGCGGTGAGCAACAATGTATCTGCTAAAATTGGTTGATCGCGGCCGACTCGACTGCGTAAAGGGGCTGGTGCTTCTTGCCCGACAAAGGGCAGTAAAATGAATTCTGTGATGCGAGCTGGATAGTTGTTGTTAATGGCACTTTGTTGGAGCGATCGCACTTTTTCTAAATGCAAAACCTGCTGCCCTGCCGTCTCAATATGCCCGCAAAGCATCGTACTCGTTGTCGGCAAACCTAAGCTGTGAGCAGTTCCTACGATTTCTAGCCAAGTTGCCGAATCTAGTTTTTCCGGGCAAATCACCCGTCGCACCGCATCGTCGAGAACCTCCGCCGCAGTACCAGGTATCGAACCGACTCCCGCATCCCGCAATGCCGAAATTACATAGCTGAAACTAAGACGATCTTGTCTGGCAATAAATTCTATTTCTTGGGGCGAAAAAGCGTGCAAGTGTAACTGCGGAAATTTATCCTTAATAGTTTTCACTAATTGCAGATAATAAGGCAAAGATCCGCCATTAAGCTTTGCTTGAAGATTTAAGCCGCCCTGCATACAAATTTCCGTCGCACCCCGCTGCACTGCATCTGTTGCCTTGTCCTGAATTTGGGCTGTATCCAACCAAAAAGCGCCCTCATCTCCGTCGTCGCGGCGGAATGCACAGAAACTGCAATGCTGCTCGCAAATATTGGTGAAATTAATATTGCGGTTGATAACATAAGTAACAATATCGCCTGATTGTCGGTGGCGGAGCAAGTCAGCGGTTGTTTGAATAGAAGCGATCGCATCTGGCTCTCTTTGCTGCAAAAGTACCAATGCCTCTGCGCTAGAGATGTTATAAAGTTGTAAAGCGCGATCGAGAATTGCATCAACAGTTTTATTTTCCGATTCAGTCACAAAATCCACCACTAAAATTAACGGCTTTTTATATCTTAACAAATCAACTATGGACGAAACAGATTCTAAAGTATAAAGTCGTAAAAAAACATCTTTTCATTTTAAGAAACGGTAACTATGAGCGTCAACGAAGCAAATCACCTGTTGCCAGTGCCGTCTGGGCCTTTGCAAATTCCTGCTGTAGGGACTTGTGGTTCAACTTTTGCAGAAGATACACAGCCAATTTATTTTTCCTTGGTGATTCCCACCTACAACGAGTGCAAGAATGTCAAAAGTATTGTGGAACAATTGAGCAAGTTGCTTGATGGCAGCATTCCCGGCAACTACGAATTAATTGTAGTCGATGACAACAGCCCCGATCGCACCTGGGAAGTTGCCCTGTCCCTGACGGCCGAATATCCGCAATTGCAGGTGATGCGCCGGGAAGACGAGCGTGGACTTTCGACAGCGGTAATTCGCGGGTGGCAGGCTGCTCGGGGCGAGGTTTTGGGTGTCATCGATGCCGACTTGCAGCATCCGCCGGAGACGCTATTGCAGCTTTTAGCAGAAATTCAGCGGGGGGCAGATTTGGCCGCTGCGAGCCGCCACGTAGCCGAGGGCGGGGTGAGCGACTGGAGCGTTGTCAGGAGATTTTTGTCGCGGGGCGCTCAAACTGTTGGATTGATTATACTGCCTGGAGTCGTCGGTAGAGTTTCCGATCCAATGAGCGGCTATTTTATGGTGCGTCGCAGTTGCATTGCCGGCCAAACCATGAATCCTGCGGGTTACAAAATCTTGATTGAAGTGCTCGGTAGGGGCAATATCCGCTGGATTGGAGAAGTTGGTTATGTATTTCAGGAGCGGAAAGAAGGCGAGAGCAAAGTTACTGGGAAACAGTATATTGAGTATTTGCGACATTTGTTCATATTGCGGTTTGCCCGCTGGCCAGTGGGTAAGTTTCTGCGATTTGGCATCGTGGGTTTCAGCGGTGTGTTTGTCAATATGGGGGTTTTGTACGTGCTGCGAAATAGTCTGCATTTGGAGCTGACTCGCAGTCTAATTATTGCTGCTGAATTAGCAATTATTAGTAATTTTTTGTGGAATGATTTGTGGACTTTTGGGGACATTTCTAAGCGGCAACCGGGAAATCGCCAGCGTTTCAAACGCCTGTTGAAGTTTAATACAATTTGCTTGATGGGTTTGATTTTGAATGTGCTGCTGGTTAATTTGATGTTTAATGTTTTTGGCATCAATGAATATTTGGCTAATTTAATTGCGATCGTGGCTGTGACTCTTTGGAATTTCTGGATCAACATGAAGCTGAGCTGGCGGGTAACGGAAGTTGATTAGGGAATTGGGAATTGGGAATGGGGCATGGGGCAGTGGGCAGTGGGCGGTCAACTGATAACACACAACTGACAACACACAACTGACAACACACAACTGACAACACACAACTGACTGAATTAATGATTAAGCATAAACAACTGTTGTTGCTATTACTGTGGACGGCGATCGCCCTAATGCTACGTTTTGCCAATTTGGACTCGAAACCGCTGTGGACGGATGAGTTTTCGACTCTGGTGTTTAGTTTGGGCAACAGTTTTCGCGGGGTGCCGATCGATCGCCCGATCGCACTTTCGACTCTACTACAACCGCTGCAATTGGGCCCGGATGCTGGCATTGCAGATGTTCTCAAGCATTTGCTGGTGGAAAGCAACCATCCGCCAGTGTATTTTATGGTAGCCCACTGGTGGATGCGGCTGTTTGCACCGACTGAGGATAGTTTAGTGTGGATTGGGCGATCGCTTCCGGCATTATTAGGAGTGATTTCAGTTCCAGCTATCTACCTTTTAGGCAAATTTGCGTTCAATTCTCGTTTAGTCGGTCAATGTGCGGCTGCGATGATGGCAGTTTCTCCCTACGGCATTTATCTTGCTCAAGAAGCCCGCCATTATACCTTAGCAATTTTATTAGTTATTGCGTCTCTTTTTTGCTTGACAGTAGCTGCAAAAAAGCTGCAACAGCGCGCTCCAATGCCTATCTGGACGGTGCTATTTTGGATAATTGTTAATTGTTTGGGAATTGCGGTTCACTACTTTTTTGCCTTGACTTTGTGTGCGGAAGCCATAGCATTGATTGCTGTAATCTGGCAGCAGTTTTATGGAAAATTGGCGCTTTCAGAGAGTCAGCAGCCGAATATTTGGCAATTTCAAATCCTCTGGCGGCTTTTCGCAGTAGCGCTGGGGACTGTAGCGGGCGGTTTAGTATGGCTACCGATATTTTTGTCGAATAAATACGGTAGCGAGCTCACGAATTGGATTGTCAGTGGCGATCGCACATTTGTAGATTGGATTGCGCCGATTTTCCAAGCTTTGGCGGGATGGATCGCTGTGATATCGCTGCTTCCGGTGGAATCGTCAAATCTGGCCGTGGTGGTTGGATCTGCGATCGTAATGGCAATATTTTTGATCTGGGTGCTTCCCATCCTGTTTAACGCTGTGAAAAATGCCTTAAAAACCACCGATACTCATTTAGGTACTGTTATTTTTGGCGGATTTGTGCTAGGAGCAATTTTCCTATTTTTCAGCTTTGCATACATTCTAGGAATTGACCTAACTCGCGGCCCTCGATACAATTTCGTCTACTTTCCGGGAGTGATATTAATATTAGGAGTAACTTTAGCATTTATTTATGACACACCTACAATAAAAACTCGATGGTTTAATTTACCTGCTGTAGAATTTACTGGCAAAAAAGCAGTTCTGCTAATTTTAGTAATGGGTTTTGTCAGCAGTGTAACAGTAAATTCCAATCTCGGCTATCGCAAATATTACAAACCAGACTTGTTAATTCCGATTATCCGCGAAGTCTCGCAAGTTCCCGTGTTAATTGCTACTACTCAAAAAACTCATGTAGAAATAGGAGAGTTGATGGGGATAGGATTGGAATGGGAAAAGAGTCAGAAGGAAGAAGGAAGAGGGAAGAAGGAAGAAGGAAGAGGAAAGAAGGAAATTAAAGCCTTTGATTCTCCACAGTTTCTTTTAGTTAAGCAGAGAAGGGAATCGCCGGAAATTG
The DNA here is from genome assembly GCF_020738665.1 of Microcoleus sp. PH2017_08_TRC_O_A. Taxonomy (NCBI): domain Bacteria; kingdom Bacillati; phylum Cyanobacteriota; class Cyanophyceae; order Oscillatoriales; family Microcoleaceae; genus Microcoleus; species Microcoleus sp. PH2017_08_TRC_O_A. The sequence goes on along the minus strand of NZ_JAEQCE010000013.1, from coordinate 211,460 downwards.
TGGCAGGGATACTTGACAAGACACTCAGTCAATTGGAACGTCCGCTAGATTTGTGGTTAGTAAATTTTCGCGCGCCCGTAAATTTAGCAGCACAAAAGTGTCAGATTGAATCTCGCGACTTGTCACCTGTTGATGGTTATGAATATCAAGTTTATCACTGTTCTTAAATTACCATTTATTCCTCAAATATCCCTAAATCCCCCTTAATAAGCAGGGCGATTTTATTATCGTCAGACAAATTAGGTACGTAGTTGCGCTTCAGCGCTCTTAATAATATCAGGAAAAAGCGCCCAAGCCCAACTAGGCAGCGCAGTTTTAAAATTAGGTACGTAGTTGCGCTTCAGCGCTCTTAATAATATCAGGAAAAAGCGCTTTGCAGTACAATCAGGAATGTTCGATCGAACGCTAACAGTCAGCGGCAAAATACTTAATTAAGACGCTCATCACTTCACCTCGATTTTGAGTCGGAACAAACGGACTCCAGTCAGTAGCGCAGGCAAAATTATCGCGATGAAAAGAATGAATGACGCGGGAAACAACAGGGCGAGAACTGATAATGAACAGTTTCAAGAGTTCTCGGTTAACTGAATTGGGCAAGTTTGGTTCCTTAGCAGGGCGCCCAATGAGTTCGGTAGTTGGATTTTCTGTCCCAATCTCGAAAGCAAGTATTAATTCGGTATTGGGTAGCAGTTGTCGGATGACTTTCAGGGAAGATTCTGCTTCGCTGCGGCTGCGAAATTGTCCGATGGGTAAGCGCTGAAAGTTGGGCAGCAGTCGGTAAATAATCCAGGAATTCGTAGTTTCTGGGGTGTTCATGGCTGTATTCTAAATTGGGTATGTTTGCCCACAGGAAAGTGACAGACTTGCACCTTTGATTTTTAGTGCATTCTGTTTTGACTATGGCTGTGCCTACCGCAATTAATTTAATCGCTCAAATTAATCACTTAAAGTAGACTGCTATAATAATATGGTAAAAAAAAGGCAACGTCAACGGCAACTAGAAAACGAGTTGCCTTTTCGGAGACTGCGAGAGGACGCTAACTTGAGCCAAGAAGAGTTGGCTGTGCGGATGGGGGTGTCGGCTTCGTCGGTGCGGCGATGGGAAAAGGGAGACGAACCTACGATGACTATTCGGCAAATCAGGGATTTTTGCCGTTTGGTGGGGGTATCTTTTGATGAGTTGCCGGATTATCTCAGTCGGTGGGTAGATGAGGAGGAGTCATAGGAGGTCGATCGGGCGATCGCACTTTTGCTTAAAATAAGTACGTTACCGAAGCTGATTAAGACGATGAAAGTGCAATTTTTGTCTGTTCAACCTGCGACATAAGCAGTTAATCTAGAAACTCGTCAAAGGGCGATCGCAATTGTTGAGAAATTACCAGCAGCTATGCTGGATGAGGCAGTTAAGTTTCTGGAATCTTTGTCTGTTAAGGCTAATTTGCTTGAATAGCGATGTTTTTTTCAATCCTGTCTGACGCTATCGGGCACGCCCACCGCCGAAATACCCGATATCGCCCTTAAATTTTGACACCGAATCAACTCGTTGAAATCCAAAGTACGCTGTTCTATCTGCGCCACAGATTCGATCGCCCCCAGGAGATGTCCCGCCGCCTCAGATTCACTGTAACCGCGCCTTCCCGCCACCCGAATCGCCGTTTCGTCGGCATCTAATTCTACTTGCGAACTGCGGTTGTCGCGCCAAATTCGAGTCATCGCCAGTCCCGTCAACCCACCGGCGATCGCAATTCCGATCGCATCTCCCTGCAACAATTCTACAACAGTGCCGAGAATACCCGCCACAGCCGCCCCTTGATAAATATCCGGCTTAAACCACTTGAAATTGCCCAGAAAACTTACAGTACGCAATAGCAGTAAATCCCGCTGCGGCTTAGATAGCAGGCGCCACAAATCAAAATTAATATAAATCGGGCGAGATTGATGCCAAGGTAAAGGAAAATCGCAATTAATTACCGTCGATTGTTGAGGTTTATTAATAATTTTACAAGTCATGCGGCCCGAGGCGGGCATCACATCTAACAGGCGGCGAATTTCTGGTTCTGGATTCATAGATTTTTGGGGTAATTGGTAATTGGTAATTGGTAATTGCAAAAAAAACAATCTTATCTATCAGAGACTCGTAGGGGCGGGTTCACCAACAATATTTAACTCCCATCAATAACCTACATAAACCCGCCCCCACACAACCAATAAACTACATCAAATTATCTATCAGGGACTCGTAGGGGCGGGTTCACCAACAATATTTAACTCCCATCAATAACCTACATAAACCCGCCCCCACACAACCAATAAACTACATCAACTTTGATTTCGCTCCAATACGAAAATATAACTGTAACATTACTTACGCCATAGGCACAAAATAAAGGTTAATTTTTAAGTACGTTGTTGCGCTTGGGCGCTCTTTCATACATATATAATAAAGTGAGTGAGGGCGGGTTTTAAAGATTGTCAATAATTGACAAATATTTCTCAGAAAGATGAGGTACGTTGTTGGGCTTGGGCCCTCTTGGTTTCAGTGGTTATATAACCTGTCAGTCATACCTCACCTTTTTGAGAAAGGCTATATTAAGGCGTTTTCTTCGATTCAGATTTAGGAGATTCTTGAGCTTTCGGAGCAGCTTTTTCACCCTTCGGCAAAGGCTTCGGGCTGGCAATTGCTGGGGCAACTGACGGCTTCGGACTTGCGGCGGGGGATGCTTCCGACTTCGGCGAAGCAGGAGCGCTGATCGGGGCAGTAGGCGGTGTCTTAGTGCCTAAAATGCTGGCGTCTCCGGTGTCAAATAATCCGGCGATGCAGGCAATCATCATTGTAGCTAAGGTGCCGACAAATAAGGCTTTCCAACCGAGTTCGGAAATGTCTTTGCGGCGGGAGGGAATTAGGGCGATTGTACCACCGACAAATATGCCGACGGAGGCTAGGTGGGCGAAACCGGAAAGGGCGTAACTGACAATTAAAACTGTGCGATCGCTAATCAGTCCTTTTGCCGCTGCTTCTGCTAAACTTTGGTAAGGAGGAATGGCTGTTTCCAATAGCCGACGACCGATAATTACTGATGCTTCCCAAGAATCTTCAAAGGGAACTCCGGTTAACAAAGTTAGCGGGTAAAATAAGGCTCCTTGAATGTTTTGTAGCGTGATTACACTAAAGATTTTGCCGATCGTCTGCAACAGTAGATTCTCTGAAGACTGCAAGCTAGCTAAGGCTTCAAAACTTTGATTCACTAAGGAAACCAAGCCAAGAATCAAAATCAAAACAGCCACGATCGCCACTGCCATTTTTACACCGTCTAAAGCGCCGGTAATTGCTGCATCTAAAGGGCTGACGCGCTCGATCAGATCTCCACCCACTGTTTCTTGTTTGGGCATTTCGCCATCGTTTTCGCCTATTTCTTCGCCCACCAAATCGCGCCCTTGCGCCTTCGGTTTTTCTTTGGGAATACCGCCCATTGTCAGCGGTACTTCGGTTTCGGGAACTACGATTTTTGAGATGACAAAACAAGCGGGAATTGCAATAATTGAGGCTGAAACTAAATGCCCTAAAATATTTGGGAAAACAGGTTTGAGGGCACTGACGTAAATTGCTAAAATTGATGATGCAGCGGTTCCAAAACAGCAAGATAAAATAGCACAAAGTTCGGAACGGGTCATTTGTGCCAGATAGGGTTTGACGACAATTGCCGCTTCTATTCCTACAAAAATATTAGCGGCACCGCTAAGAGCTTCCGCGCCGCTCAAGCGCATTGTCAAGTAAAAAATTTTGGCGAAAAAATTGGTGATGATTTGAATGACACCTATGTTCTCTAGCAGTGCCATTAATCCCGAGAAAAAGATGACAGTTGGCAATGTTCGAAAGGCGAAAATCTGTCCTAAATCAATAACTGACGGTTTATCACCGGGCAGCGGCGGTAGCGGTACAAAGTTTTTGCTGAATACAAATCTCGCCCCAAAGTCAGCAGCAGTGAATACTCCATTCAGCAAGCTGGTAAACCACTCTAGGGCGATGCGAGTTGGCTCGAACTGGAATACTAAAAATCCTAATACTAATTGCAGGCCAATGCCCCAGATGATGACGCGCCAAGGTATATAGCGAACTTGGCGGTTTTCTGAAAAAATCCAGGCGATCGCACACAAGCCAAAGATGCCCAGAAATGAGATAAAGTTGTAGATAGACATGAGCCTAGTCCTTGAAATAGCTGAGAATGCCGATCGACGGCTTACACCACATCAGTTATACTATTCATCGGACGGCAAATGCCAAAAAAATAACTGTCATAGGAATTACGCACTCAACAGCGTACTTATGTCATAACTTATGCCGTTGCGAGCTCTACGGATCTTTAGCAACCCTTGATTTGCCTACTTAACAGCAGTTTAGATAGAAACACGCAACACATGGAAGCTTTTGCTCCACATCCTCCCGAATGGACTGCGGCGGCGGTTCACGCTACTGAGTTTTGCTGTCCCAAGTGCGCTGCTAGCTGCACGGATGCCCATGAGGTCTGGATTAATCGTCGATCGCCAGTATACACCGAGTCCAACCGCCGCAAGTGGCAAGAATTTTACCGCTGCCAGTGCGGCGCCGTGTGGTGGGCTTGGAGTAATGACAGGCCTCCTTCGGAACTTGTCCGCAGCGATGAGAGCTCCGATGAGGGCTCCGATGATGATTTTTAGAAGGTTGAGTCGATTTTCGATTCTGAGAAGGAATATATGTCTAGAAAAATTGGATTTGCTCTGCTTTGGATTATATTCAGCACCTACGCCTTTGTATTTGCGCCACCCGACAACCCCGACACCATCACACTAATTACCAACCTTTCCACAGGCAAAATAGCAGGCATCAACCCTTTAATTGTAGCTTTGTTTAACATCATGGGAGTCTGGCCGCTGATTTACAGTTGCGTCTTATTTGCCGACGGCAGAGGGCAGAAAATACGAGCATGGATTTTTGCAACTTTATCATTTGGCGTCGGTGCATTTGCCTTGCTCCCTTATTTAGCCCTGCGCGAACCGAATCCAGAATTTTCTGGCACTAAAAATATTTTCTTAAAAATATTAGACTCCCGTTTTACTGGGATTGTCCTAACATTAGGCGCTGCTGCGTTGGTTGCTTTTGGCTTGACAAAAGGCGATTGGTCTGATTTTGTTGGGCAGTGGCAAACCAGCCGTTTTATCCACGTGATGAGTTTAGACTTTTGTCTGCTTTCCCTGCTATTTCCTGCTTTATTAACCGACGATATGGCGCGCCGAGGAGTGCTAAATTCTACAGCATTTTGGGCAGTAACATTAGTGCCACTGTTCGGGCCATTGGCTTATCTGTGTACCCGCCCACCGCTGCCTGAAAATAATCCTAAAATTGTTACAAATTAGACAGCAGTGCAGGAAATGCTCAGTTTAATCTAGGAATTGAGCGTAATAATGGAAGAAACAGGCAAGATGCCTGTTCCACAATGAGTAAATTTTCTTGTAGCATGGGCTTCCAGCCCGTGCAAAAAACAGGCAAGATGCCTGTTCCACAATCAGTAAATTTTCTGGTGGCATGGGCTTCTAGCCCGTAAATTTTCTGGTGGCATGGGCTTTCTGGTGGCATGGGCTTCTAGCCCGTGCAAAAAACAGGCAAGATGCCTGTTCCACAATCAGTAAATTTTCTGGTGGCATGGGCTTCTAGCCCGTGCAAGAAAAACTTATTGATAATACTAGAATATCCTAGAACTAATGTAAATAATTATCTCCCACTCTCTAAAAAATGAAAAAACATCCCATCGTTGGTATCACAACTTACTGTCGCAGTCAAGCAGGCGAATATTGCCTCAACGGAGCATATATTGATGCAGTGCAGGCAGCAGGTGGTATTCCAATTTTACTGCCTCCCAATCAATTAGATCCGGCTAGTATTTTTGATGCCGTAGATGGTTTGATTTTTTCAGGTGGTGGAGATATCAATCCAGAACTTTATGGCGGTTTTGTCGATCGCACGGTTTACTCGGTTAACGCAGAACGCGACAATTTTGAGTTAAGCTTAGCTAAGCTAGCTTTGAGGGCTGACATACCCGTGTTGGGGATTTGTCGCGGAATGCAAGTCCTGAATGTAGCCAGCGGCGGGAATTTGGTCGTGCACGTACCGGATGCTTACGGAGAGGAGGTTACTCACCGACAAGAAAACCCGATTCGTGCGATCGAGCATATCATTAAAATAGACCCCGACAGCCGGCTAGCAAAAATCATGGGAACTACCTCTACAAACGTCGTTTCCTGGCACCATCAAGCCGTACAAACAATGATTCCCGGCTGGCAAATTGTAGCACGAGCACCCGACGGTTTAATAGAAGCAATCGAATACAAATATCACCCTTGGATGGTAGCAGTTCAGTGGCATCCAGAAATGTCGCCAAAAAGTCTCCCAAACTGCGAACTTTTTCGGGCTTTTGTCGAAGCAGCAGCTTCCAAGTTTATGAATTATACTATATCTGCATGAAATTTTTCAGCCATTATTTGCATTTTTTTCGCACTCTCGCTTAGTGACTTCGTGGCGGTAGCGAAACATATCAGTTAACCGTATTTCTACCCACCAACCTAACAGCAAATCGACAATCGGGCCGCCCGGTATCGAAAATGCGATCGCATCTGTCAATCGGGTATGGCCATTTTCTGTGGTAAACTCGTGTCGGTGAGTCCAACGTGCCATCGGCCCCTCAGTTTGTTCGTCAACAAACAAGCGATATTGTTCGCATTCAGTATGAGTCGCCACCCATTTTACTGGAATCGGCCCCAATAACAGCCGAAATTCTGACACAGCCCCCACATCGAGTCCCCCTTCGCGGCGGATGATTTTCACCGGTTGCCAAGGCGGAGTCAACAGTTGCAGAATATCCGGCCTTTCGTAAAAGTTCCAGACTGTTTCAACGGTGGCGTTTATCAGCGACGAGTATCTAAAATTGGGCATTGTAAGAAGAAGGAAGAAGGAAGTTCGGCAGCGGATGTAACGGATGTAACGGATGTAACGGATAGAATTCCCGATTACCCATCATTGATTACCGATTACCCATCAGTTCTGCCGTCATTAGGAAGAAGGAAGAAGATATATATACAGTAAGTTTTTTAGCTATCCATACTTGACGTTGAATTAGCAGGTGGATTTACTGAGCGTTGGGTTAGACTCAGGGCGAACGCATCTAAACTTTATGTTAACACAATCTAGTATATTGGAGAAGAATTATTGACTACATACAAAACATTTAATTAGAGTTTATATATAACTACTCAATAACCGCTGGTGATTTTCGAGAATCTGAACGATAGCCAACGATTTTAGGTGGTTCCAGCCTTCCTATTCACTGATTTACCAGCGGTTTTTGTATTTTTTCAGCGGTTTTTGAGCAGTTACCACTCGGTTTTCAACTGACGGTGACTGTTAAGCAGACAAATTCCTGAAGCTATCGATCGCAAATAAAGTCGATCGCCTACAATCATGTATTCGGGTGTGTCGCCACAAAAAATCCTTAGCCAAACATCAAAAATCGAGCGGGCGACGCACCTGTCCACTCGTGCGATCGCAAATAAAGTCGATCGCCTACAATCATGTATTCGGGTGTGTCGCCACAAAAAATCCTTAGCCAAACATCAAAAATCGAGCGAGCGACGCACCTGTCAACTCGTGCGATCGCAAATAAAGTCGATCGCCTACAATCAAACTAACCCCCTAGAGCCTGAAATTAGGAGAACTGTCAAATGCTAGATGCTGCGTTATTGGGAGGACTTTTCACAGTCGTGTGGCAAGCCATATTGGGGACTCAAGTTAATGATGCAGCAAAGCACCTTTGTTTGACCGGAATCAAAAAAGTATCACGAAACGGGAAAATAGTCAATCACGATTTAGAAAAAGCGCTGAAACGTTCTTTCTTGAAAGCTCAACAACAAATCGCCTCAGAATGTCATAAAGAATTGGTTGAGCCATCTCGCAGGGCTTCTAAAGGAATCGTTATTTACTTACCTCAACACCGTCCAGATTTAGAATGGCTCGATAAGAAGATTAAGCAGTTAAAATCTGAATTGGAAAAAGTCGATAAAGAAACAGTCCCGTCTGGGATTCCGATTGAGGGTTTAGATGAAATAGAATTGCTGCTGACTGCGACAGATGAGTTAAAGCAGAATCGGGTAGCAGAAGTCAACCAAAAACTGCTGGAACTTGCCCTGGAAAATTGCGATGTCGCACCCTACAAGACAAAGTTAGAGCAAGAATTATTTGCCTTGGTATCTGCATACTTTGCTCAGGAAATCAAGGAAAACGAGAAAGTTTTTCAGATTTTTACGGGTCAAACTTTAACGCGGATTGATAGCAGAACCCAAGAGATGTATGCTTGGCTAGAGGAGATAGTTGAAAAGAGCCGGATTGCTTACGTGCCGATTGACTGGCGGGATATTTGTCAGGAGATTTTAGACGAGAAAGAACAGCAGCGACTCAGTAGCAATCAGCTAACTTTTGGCAACCATCAAATAGATGATGTTTATGTACCGCTGGGATTGGTGGAACGGCACAAAGTGACTGAGAAGCGCGAGAATCTTGGGGCTGAAGAAGGTTCGGATTTGTATCGGGAAAAAGAAGTTACTCAGACATTTGAACATAGCGAGTTTCTCGAACAAGTAATCCAGCAAGGAATTAGCCCGAAAAGCAATGGGAAGCGGTTAGGAATTATTGGGGAACCGGGGGCGGGGAAAACAACGCTGTTGCGGCAGATTGCGAATTGGGTAGCGGCGGGCATTTCCGAGGCTATGGTAATTTGGGTATCCTTGGCGGATTTGCAGGGGAAGGAATTAGAAACCTATTTATTTGATAATTGGTTGGTGGCGGCAATTAAGAGAATTGGGAAGGCTGAGGCGACGGCGGAAATTAAGGATGATTTTTTAGCACAATTTAATGCTGAGCGCGTTTGGTTGGTGTTGGATGGGGCGGATGAGATGGCGGTGGGAGATGGGAATCCTTTGGCGGAAATTGAGCGACAAATTAGAACGGGCGGCTGTATTCAAAGGGCGCGGATTGTGCTAAGTTGTCGGCAGAATGTCTGGGATGCGATCGGCACTGCGTTGGATAGTTTTGATACTTATCGCACTCTGGAGTTTTCCTATCCCGAACAGGTGGAAATGTTTATTGATAAGTGGTTTGGAACCCCCCTTAACCCCCAGTTTGGAACCCCCCCTAACCCCCCCTTGGTAAGGGGGGAGACAAGAGAAGAAGGGGACTCTCTTACTCCCGGTTTCTCAACGCAGGCGACAGGAGAAGGCGACACTCTAACTCCCCCCTTCTTAAGGGGGGCTGGGGGGGATCTTCCCCTTTCTTTCCCAGCCCTAAATACAGAAGAAACTCTTACTCCCCCCTTACCAAGGGGGGCTGGGGGGGTGCTTTCTCAACAGCTACGGGAAGCATTAGCAGCACCGGGAAAAGAGCGAATTCGAGATTTAGTGAAAAATCCCCTGAGATGTTCGCTATTGTGCGGCACTTGGCAGTCGTTGGATGGGGATTTGCCGGATACTAAGGCTAAGCTTTATCAGCGGTTTGTGACTACTTTATATCAGTGGAAAAAACCGCACTTGAATTGGATTCAGCAGCAGGAATTGAATGCGGCTTTGGGGAAATTGGCACTTTCAGGGATGTTAAATGAAACGTCGCGGTTTCAGTTGCGAGAAAGTGTGGGATATCGGGTGATGGGTGCATCGCTGTTTGAGTTAGCTTGTCGTTTGGGTTGGCTGAATTTAGTGGCGAGGGATGGGGAGACGCTGGAAGGAATTTATGCTTTTTACCATCCGACTTTTCAGGAATATTTTGCGGCGTTGGCGGTTGAGGATTGGCACTTTTTCTTGAATCATATTCCCCCAGAGGGCGGGCACGGGGGCACCGCCCCTACGAGGGATGGGGTGTACCGGATTTTTGAGAAGCAGTGGAAGGAGGTTATTTTGTTGTGGTTGGGGCGTGAGGAGGTAGGGAAGGAGAAGAAGGAAGGGTTTATTAATAGGTTGGTTGAGTTTGAGGATGGGTGTGGTGATTTTTATAATTATCGTGCGTATTTTCTAGCGGCTGCGGGGATTGCTGAGTTTAAGGATTGTAGTTTTGCTGATGAGATTGTGTCGCAGGTTATTAAGTGGGGATTTGGTTATTTTAATGAGGAGAAGAAAGAGTGGCAAACATATTCTGATCCAATTGCAGAGGGTTCAAGGGACATACTGAAAGAGACGGATCGGGGGCAATGCGCGATTTACCATTTAGTGGAGTTAATGTGTACTTCTCAGATTGATAAAGATACCCAGATAGAAGTAGTAAAAGAGTTAGCAGAAATAGGTGGATCGAACCCAGTTGCTATGTCCGGTTTAGTGGAGTTGATTGGTACTTCTGAGGATGATAATACCTGGAGGAGTGCCATAAATAGCTTAGGAAAAATCGACAAAGATAACTCAGTTGCGATCTCAGCTTTAGTCGATTTAATCGGTACTTTTCAGGATAAAAATACCCAGAGGAGAGCGGCCGTAAGCTTAGGGAAAATATGCAAAGATAACGTAGTTGCGATCGCCACTTTAGTCGATTTAATCAGAAATTCAAATGATAACATTGCCCGGTGGCAAGCGGCAGATATCTTAGGGGAAATTATCAAAGGTAAACACTTCGTCCTCGCACTCTCAGGTTTGAAAGATTGTCTAAATTCCGAAGTCTACGAAAACGATTTTAATCGCTATAAAGATCGCTACCCAATTATCTGGGCCTGTGCCCAAAATATGACTTACCCAGAATTTTATCAAGCATGGCACACCCAACCCACCAATTCCCCAACACCCGATCGCAACCACCGACAAAATACAGATATCCCCACACTCCTCAAACAACTCCAATCCACCGATAAAACCTTCCCCGTTCCCCTCAACATTCGCGCGTTAGAAGGCGAAACAGATATAAGCGCGATCGCCCAAGAGCTCTGTACCCAACTATATCAAACAATCTTCCCCGCAGATACAGACATCCCCGCCATTCGCAACGCCCCCGAATTCAAGCGATTAATTCCCCAACTCAAAAATCGGCTGCAAAAACAGCACATCGCCTTAATTTTGCACTCCTGTCCCTGCGAAGATGCGCTTTCGTCTTTCACCCGCAAACTCGCCGACACTCACATGGGAATTCATATCGCCTGGATTACCGATACACCGCTGGAATTGCCGTTAACAGGTTTTGCCGCCGATGGAGAGGATGTGTTGGAGGCGGTGCAGGATTGGATTCGCGGGATTGGTGCGTGATGTTGGGAAAGTCATGCTGTTGTCTGGGCTCTGCGATTGCTTTGCTTCGCGCGCAATGACATATTCTCTTCAACCCGCGCACCATCCGGGTTTTGTCTGTCTGGCGTGCGATTTCAATCGCCCGCTACTCCGGGGCGGGCTAGGAGCATCGCCCCACAAGAGTTTTAATTTCTCGAACCCTCTGAGCTCGGGTTTTGTCTGTCTAGACGCGATTTCAATCGCCCGCAACCGCCCCACTACCGCGATACTACTGCAATACTAATGGTAAAGATACGATCGAGCCTCCCCGCAAGACCCCCGCAAACCATGTCCAAGCCAAAAAAGACCCCAGTCAAAACCTACACCGAAATCAACCTCAGCGACCCTCAATACTACTTCAACAGAGAACAAAGCTGGCTAGAATTCAACAACCGCGTGCTCCACGAAGCCCTAGACCCCCGCACGCCCCTCCTCGAAAGACTCAAATTTCTCGCTATTTTTAGCTCAAACCTAGACGAATACTTCATGGTGCGAGTGGCGGCCCTCAGACAGCAAGTAGAAGCAAAAGTCACCAAATTAACCTCCGATGGTAGCACGCCCCAACAACAGCTAGATGCCATCAACAAGCGGCTTTTGCCGATGGTAACTCAGCAACACGCCTATTTTGACCAAACTCTGCGGCCCAAATTAGCAGCAAGCGGCATCCACATTCTCGACTACATTGACCTCAATCAAGAACAACGAAATTACTTGCACCGTTACTTCAAAGAACAAGTATTTCCCGTACTCACTCCCCTAGCAGTTGACCCCAGCCACCCATTCCCATTCCTCTCCAATCTCAGCCTCAATTTAGCAGTAGTTGTCAGAGATCCCGACACCCGCGAGGAATTGTTTGCGCGGGTTAAAGTACCGCAGGTTTTGCCGAGATTTTTGCCCTTACCGGCCCATTTGCAGTGGCAGCAAAGGGGCAAAACTCCTGTGTGGACGGGCGTACCTTTAGAACAGGTAATCGCCCACAATTTAGAGGCTTTGTTTCCGGGGATGGATATTCAGGAATATCACCCATTTCGGATTACTCGCAATTCCGATTTGACTGTCGAGGAAGATGAGGCAGATGATTTACTGCTGGCGATTGAACAGGAACTCCGCAAGCGCCGGTTTACAGGTTCTGCGGTACGGATGGAAATTCCAGCGATTATGCCGCTTGCGCTGCGAGATATGCTGATGGATGAGTTGGATCTCGGCGAGCAGGATGTTTACGCGGTGGAGGGGCTGTTAGGCCTCAAGGATTTGATGTCTTTTGTGGGGCTGCCTGTGCCGGAACTCAAAGACCCGCCTTGGACTCCGGTGGTGCCGCCGCGCTTGCGGAATTCGGAATCGCCAATGATTTTAGGCAAATCGATGTTGGATGTTGAGGATGGTGAGGATATTTTTACGGTCATCCGTCGAGGGGATATCATGCTACACCATCCCTATCACTCGTTTGCAGCGACTGTCCAGCGGTTTATTACTGAGGCGGCGAACGATCGCTCGGTGTTAGCGATTAAGATGACTTTATACCGCACTTCTGGTGATTCGCCGATCGTCAGCGCCTTAATTCAAGCAGCGGAAAACGGCAAGCAAGTAGCTGTTTTAGTAGAGCTCAAAGCCCGGTTTGATGAAGAAAATAACATTAATTGGGCGCGCAAGTTAGAACAAGCAGGAGTCCACGTCGTTTACGGTTTGGTGGGACTCAAAACCCACACTAAGGTTGTGATGGTAGTGCGCCGCGAGGACAAATGTATTCGCCGCTACGTCCACATCGGCACGGGAAATTACAATCCCAAAACAGCCGGACTGTATACGGATGTCGGTTTGTTGAGTTGTCGCGAGGATTTGGGTGCAGATTTGACAGATTTGTTTAATTATTTAACCGGTTATTCGCGACAGCTATCTTATCGTAAATTGTTGGTGGCGCCTGTCAATATGCGCGATCGTTTTTTAGCATTAATCCGCCGCGAGGCCGACGAATGCCGCTTGAATGCGGAAAGCGGCACTCGTAGCTGCGGCCGGATTGTCGCTAAAATGAATGCTTTAGTTGACCCTCAAATTATTGTTGCTTTGTACGAAGCTTCGCAAGCGGGAGTTAAAATTGATTTGATTATTCGCGGGATTTGCTGTTTGCGTCCGGGCGTTGAGGGTGTTAGCGACAATATCAGAGTTATCAGTATTATCGGCCGCTTTTTAGAGCATTCGCGGATGTTTTATTTTTTCAACCGTGGCAGCGAAGAGGTGTATATTGGTTCTGCTGACTGGATGCAGCGCAATCTTAGCAGGCGGGTTGAGGCGATCGTCCAAGTCGAAGATCCGACTATAGTAATGGAATTGCAAGAAATTCTCGGTGTGATGCTGGCGGACAACCGTCAAGCTTGGGATTTGCAGCCTGGGGGACACTATTCTCAGCGGCGGCCACCTGCTAATAACCCGGAGGTTAACTCTCAGCAGATTTTGATGGATATGGCGATGAATTAGTCAGTTGATAGTTGATAGTTGACAGTTGACAGCGGTCAAATTTTGCAGTTAGTCGTGGTCAGTTATTGTTAGTTATTAAGCTGTACTGCATTTAATTTTAACTTTTAGGGCGGGCAAGATGCCCACCCCACAAAGTTTTTAACCCACCGAAATATGCAAATCAAAGGCGCGATAAGTAATAGCAATTCAACAAATCATTGCTGCTACAACGATTGAGGTTGAGGTTGTTTTCTCAAATATTATTGTCGCTGGTGCGTCGCCCGCTCGATTTTTCATCTTTTTTGGATACTATCGATAGCGACACACCCTACAAATACTAACAACTGCCAACTGCCAACTGTCAACTGCCAACTGTCAACTGTCAAAAGTGCGCTTAAATTCTTCTAACAAATCATCAATTTCCTCGATCGCCTGACTGACATCAATTCTCAGAGCTCCCAAGTCCGATCGATCTAACAGCCGCACGAGGGATTCCCGCTTGACTTCGATTTCTGCTACGCGCTCTTTGATTGTCTGTACATCCATTGTTTTTTGCCTTGGCTAGTATTAACAAAAATATTTGACTTTCCCCCCTGCGAACAGACGAGAATTCTTAATTCACCGACGTGCCTTTCGGCGCCAATCCTTTACTATTTTTATATAGAAGTGATGAGCGCGATCTGGTTTTTTTGAGTCTGTGTTATAGTTTGATTGTACATCAAAACTTTAGCGCAGGAAAGGCGGACGTTTGCTATCTGCGGGTTTGTTTTTCATCATTTCAGCTAAAAATCGCTTCAAGGCCTTCTCGCGGTTTTTCATGAAAGCAGCCCAAAATCCAGGTTGATATTCATCCATTGTCTTGGCTAGGGCCCAGACATCGATCGCTAAAATATTATAAAGCCTTTCATCTTCGCGTTTGAGCGAGTTAATCTGGTCTAGAACAGACTTGTTGGCGACCGCAGTCTGTTTGTCTTCGTCTTTAATCATAAAAAATATTCGGTAAGTGGGAAACGAGCAAGTCTTTAGACCTGAGAGGAAAACGACGGGCGCGGTTTCAACCGCCTTGAATCCCCTTTCGGGGTTAGAGGGGTATGGTTGCCCCTCCAAGGTCGATACAGTTGTATCCTTTCTCCCTTGCGGGGTAATGTTCGCCTCGACCTGGTTATAAAGGCTTGTTAGACCTGCAACACTGTTTCAGTGACTTTAAAACTGTTTAATTGCAGATGACAGAGCGGAAAACTGGCGTCGCATTCTCCGGTGTCGTGACCTAAATAACGTCTCCTCTTCCGAGGGGTCTGGTCAGAACAGCTTGTAATTTCTTACAAGCTCAGTGGCGTTGATTCCCTGAGTTCCTGACGTCCTAAAATTGGTTGAAAGGGCAAGAGCGTCGATCGCGATCGCCGCTCTCTATACTTTGATGATACTGCCGATCTCGATTACCTTCTGGAACCAACGGCGTCCAATTAACCGGATATTTATCGGTGGCGCCGCGGCGAGGGAAAGCGGGATATTTTTTTGAAGCTAGAGACAAGATTGTGGATGCACAGAGAACCCGCTCTCATAGATGCTAGCAGTTTTGACCGGTATTTTGGCAAAAAAACTAAATTTATTCCAGACTTCTTGCCCGATAATAATTAAAGTATATTGTTGATTCCAGCTACTTACCTCACTAATATGTTACGTAAAATTTCTTTAGCAAGCCTAGCCTTAGTGGTGGGCGGTATTTTAGCAGTAGTCGGGTTCTATGCCTACTTCACCGACAAACCAACCCTCAACCTAGCCGGTTTTTTTTATGGAATTCCCCTTTTGCTGGGAGGTTTGGCCCTGAAAGCAGCCGAACTCGAGCCAGTGGAGTTCACCGAACCGACTTCTCCTGAAGTTCTCCTGTTGAGAGAAAGTCAGGCCACGGATACTCAAAACCAAGTCCGCAAAGATATCACCCGATTTCGTTACGGCCAACCCGCCCACTTAGATGACGCTCTGGAACGCTTGGGAATGGCCCCGACTGACGAGGAACGCCCCCTCCTCCAAAGCTTGCGGGAAGTTGATATTGACGGTGCTTATGCTTTAATTCTAGAGTTTTATTCGCCGCTGCTGCCGATCGCACTTTGGGAAGAAAAGCAAGAAAAAATAGCTAAATTTTTTGGTCCTGGTTTGGACGCAAAAGTCACTCAAAAGCCTGATGACAAAATTGAATTGGCTTTAATTACCACTCCTAAAGCTTAAACCAGCCTTAAGTTGTGAGTGCGATAATTTTCAACTCACCCATTATATTATGTCCGGTCAATTGACCACAATCAGTAACGGTTCGTAGTGAGGACTTCAGTCCTCTCTTTGATGCGGACTAAAGTCCTCACTACAAACCAATATGGTCGTTAGATCTGACATAATATTAATTATTAATCCTGCATCACTTCCGATACTGATTTTAACTGCTGCTTGAAACCAGTCGCTATCACCAAAAGCTCGTTAGCAAAGCCCTCAAAGAGGATCGCCCATCCAGACCTAGCCCAAATCTTATTTTATGTAATAATAATATTGGTTGAGGAGCGATCGCAATCTTAAAATCAGGAGCAGCACAAATGGTTCCGTCCCAGACCAGGATAGGTATTATCGGCGCAGGAACATCAGGAGCTTATCTGGCAATTTTGCTGATTCAACAAGGGTTTAAAGTTGACTTGTTTGAAAAAGCACCCTATCCGCGTACCGATGGCTGTGGTATTCTGATCGTGCAAGCAGGTATGGAAGCACTGCATCAAGGCAACGCTCAAATTACCGAAAAAATCATCAACTCGGGCGATCGAGTTAAATTATTCGAGTTTCGCAACCTGCGCGGCGGTGTCATCAATTCCGAGCCAGTCACCTACGAAGAAAACGAAGTCCCAGCAATGCTGGTACACCGCAAAGCTATATTAGAAGCAATCCTTGACGAGTTACCCCCCGAGTGTATTCATTTTAATGCAGAATTGGCATCGATCGCCCAAACCGAGCACAGTGCGATCGCCCACTTTAAAGATGGCACAAAATGGGAAGGCGATCTATTAATTGGTGCCGATGGCATTGTCTCAAAAGTCCGTCAATTTATAGTTCCTAACGTAGAACTATTTTATTTAGGCGATGTCGTCTGGCGGGGAATAGTCGAAGATAACAGCTTCTGTCCCGAAGGAAACTTTTTTGTTTATGTACGGGGTCGGGGAATTTATGCCAACTTCTTTCACATCGGTGGAGGTCGCACTCATTGGGGCTTCTTTATTGAAAAAGAGCGCACTGAATCTGAAATCGGGAAACTGCAACCTACCAATATTACCATTCCTCCCGAAGAACTAGCAAAACTCCCAGAAGATGCCCGAAAACTTATAGAATCAACGCCTTTAGAAAATATTGTCTGTCGTTTTTCCTATGACATTGACCCCCTACCGAAAATCTACGATGGTCGTGTTATCTTAATTGGAGATGCAGCCCACGCCAAAAGTTCCACACGCGCCAGAGGAATGACTTCCGGTTGGGAAGATGGTTTGTATTTAGCAAAACATCTCGCAAATAGTGCAAATATTCCCGAAGCCCTGGAAAACTTCCAAACTGAAAGACTCCCAATTGTCCACGAATATCAACGCAGCAGCCGAGAAATTAGTCAGAAAGTTGGCCGTCGTTAAGAAAGAGAGAGGGGGAGAGGGGGAGAGGGGGAGATGAAATTGAAATTTACAATTTAATTAAATGCAGTACAGATCAACAAACTCTGGGTGGTTTAATGATGAAATTAACTTGATTTTTCCGTCAGTCTTAAGCAAATCAGGTGTCGAGAAAAACTGGAGAGGAAATAATGAGTAACAATCCTGTAATTCGTGAAAATACAGTAACCCCTGTAAGTTCTCCAGATTTGGAGAAAGTACCTGAAATTTTTACCCGTCATATTGGTACTTGGCAAGGAGAATACATCAAGACCGATACTCGCGGACATTTTTCTCGCAGCTTTTTCGGTAATTTTACCATCTGGATTCAAGGAAGTCACTACCAACAAGTTAACAATTATGAATTTTCAGACGGTTCTCGCGTTCAGCTTAATTTTCAAGGAGAGTTTGAAGAACGGATTCTGAAACTGTATTCTAGCAGTTATTCTGATTTTTCGGCGATCGCCTGGGATGCAGGCCAGGAAACAGTATGCTTTCGGGCAAATAAAACTGAAGATAACGTCCTTATTACCTTTATGGAAACAATGACATTACTCAGCGAAAATCACCGAGTTCGCAGCACTCAAGCCTTTAAAAACGGTATTTTTGATGGCATCTCATTTATTGAAGAAACGCGCTTGCCTTAGACAAAGTACATCTAGCAAAAAACGCCTAGATTGTCAACATCTATAAGATATATCTCTGTTCTCTTTCTCTTAGGACTTACGCATCAAGGCCCAAGAAACCGGGTTTTTTCCTAAATTTTGTAGCTGCGGCGAAGGATATTCGTAAAAAACCCGGTTTCTGACTGCTCTCGTAAGTCCTATCTCTGCGTTTTCTGCGCCTTCTGCGGTTCAATACAAATAAAATTTCTTTAGTCCAAACAAGAGGCAAAATACAATTAATCAACATTGATAAACAAGCGAGAACGAGTAATAAAACGCTCTCCCTCCGGCCCTTCCAGGGAAAAATCGCTGCCTCCGGGCCCCTGTACTACGTCTAGGATTAACTGCGTGTGCTGCCAATGTTCGTATTGCTGTGCTGCAATATAAAAGGGACAACCGTCTAGTTTTCCCAGCAATACATCGCCATCGCCGACGATTAATTCCCCGTTGGGATAGCACATGGGAGAACTACCATCGCAGCAGCCGCCCGATTGGTGAAACATCAATTCTCCGTGCTGGGTTTTGAGGTATTCTATTAGTTTTAAGGCGGCTTCTGTGGCTGTGACTTTGGGGATTGTTTCCATGGGAGAAATTATTGTATGGTAATTAAGTACGTTGTTGCGCTTTAGCGCTCTTGTTTGTATATGGACAAGAGCGCTGAAGCGCAACTACGTACCTTTTAGAAGAAGTTCTTGGTTGTTGCGATTTGGCGCTCTTTTTTTAGATAATCTAAGAGCGCTGAAGCGCAACTACGTACCTTTTTGTAAGAAGTTATTGGTTTGGTTGTTGCGATTTGGCGCTCTTTTTTTAGATAATCTAAGAGCGCTGAAGCGCAACTACGTACCTTTTTAGAAGAAGTTCTTGGTTGTTGCGATTTGGCGCTCTTTTTTTTAGATAATCTAAGAGCGCTGAAGCGCAACTACGTACCTTTTAGAAGAAGTTCTTGGTTGTTGCGATTTGGCGCTCTTTTTTTTAGATAATCTAAGAGCGCTCAAGCGCAACTACGTACCTTTTTAGAAGAAGCCTAATGCTTTCGGGCTGTAGCTGACTAATAAGTTCTTGGTTTGTTGGTAGTGATCCAACATCATTTTGTGGTTTTCGCGGCCGATACCGGATGATTTGTAGCCGCCGAAGGCTGCGTGGGCTGGATACAAATGATAGCAGTTTGTCCACACGCGGCCTGCTTGAACGGCGCGGCCCATGCGGTAGGCGGTGTTGATGTCGCGCGTCCAAACTCCGGCGCCTAAACCGTAGAGGGTATCGTTGGCAATTTCTAAGGCTTCGGTTTCGTCTTTGAAGGTGGTGACTGCTAATACTGGGCCGAAGATTTCTTCTTGGAAAATTCGCATTTTGTTGTTTCCTTTGAAGACTGTCGGCTGGAAATAATAGCCGTCTTGTAAGTCGCCGGATAAGATTTTTCTTTCGCCGCCAATCAGGCATTCTGCGCCTTCTTCACGCCCGATTTTGACGTATTCGGCGATTTTTTCCATCTGGTTGACGGAGACTTGCGCGCCGAGGGCGGTTGTTGGATCTAGGGGGTTGTCTTGTTTGATTTGGCGGATGCGATCGATCGCCCTTTCCATGAATCGATCGTAAATTGACTCTTGAATTAACGCCCGCGAAGGACAAGTGCAAACTTCGCCTTGGTTGAAAGCAAACATCACAAAGCCTTCCACTGCTTTGTCCAGAAAATCGTCATCTTGGGCGCAGACATCCTCAAAGAAAATGTTGGGCGATTTTCCGCCTAATTCTAGGGTGACGGGGATGACGTTTTGGGAGGCGTACTGCATGATCAGCCGGCCCGTGGTTGTTTCACCGGTGAAGGCTACTTTCGCAATCCGGGGGCTGGTGGCGAGGGTTTTGCCGATTTCGGCGCCGGGCCCGTTGACGACGTTGATGACGCCATCCGGTACTAAGTCGGCGATGATTTCCATCAATACTAGGATGGATGCGGGGGTTGGCCCTGCGGGTTTGAGGACAACGCAGTTTCCGGCGGCGAGGGCTGGGGCGAGTTTCCACGCAGCCATGAGGATTGGGAAGTTCCAGGGGATGATTTGTCCGATGACGCCTAGGGGTTCGTGGAAGTGGTAGGCGACTGTGGTTTCGTCGAGTTCGCCGATCGACCCTTCTTGGGCCCGAATGCAGCTTGCGAAGTAGCGGAAATGGTCGATCGCCAGCGGGATGTCTGCTAGTCTGGTTTCGCGAATTGGTTTACCGTTGTCCCAGGTTTCGGCGATGGCGAGGCGATCGAGGTTTTCTTCGATGCGATCGGCAATTTTGTGCAACACCCGTGCCCTGTCTGCGGGGGAAGTCTTACCCCACTTGTCTTTCGCGGCGTGGGCAGCATCTAGTGCCAATTCTACATCCTCCGCGCTCGATCGGGGAATTTGACAAATTGATTTTCCGGTAATTGGAGAAAGGTTTTCCGAGTATTTCCCCTTCACCGGTGCTACCCACTTACCGCCAATAAAGTTGTCATAACGAGCTTGAAAAATCGACTGACTGCCGGATTGAACAGGTGCTGCTACTACCATTTTATTACCTAATTTAAACTTGTTTTTGTTGACGATTGAAGTCTCTTGAATATCAACTATCGTCTATATTTCGGAAATTTGGGTAATTTCTATACAAAATTTTACATTTTCCAATATTTGATATCGAAGTAGTTTCTCAATTTCCGGGTCTGGCGGTTGATCAGAGTTTTTACAACTAACCGCAGAGCAGGCTCTTGATCCAGAGAAACAGCATCTTACAAATCATTTAAATCTACTATTATATAAATATAAAGGGTGCATCTGGTTTTGGCAAATATGTTTGTAGGGGCGAAGCATGACCGCAGTCAATATGGGATTATAACGAATAACTTATATGCGGTCATGCTTCGCCCTCTTCAACGGTGAGATGCACCCATCGCTTGGGGCGGATTCGCCACAATATCTCACGAAAAATAAGGTACGTTGTTGCGCTTGGGCGCTCTTTATAATATTAGGAAAGAGCGCCCAAGCGCAACAACGTACCTAAACATTAACCTCCCATTAATTAACTGTGCCTGAGCGGGATTTCTATCCGAAACTTAGTACCTTTACCCGGTTCCGAAAAATACTTTAACTCTCCTTTATGCTGCTCTACAATTATCCGATAGCTGACAGCAATCCCCAAGGTGCTGCTGTATTCCGCAGGTTTCCCCATCAAAAAATTGTCCGAATTTTCCGCTGCAATCTCTTCGCTGATTGCCATGCCGTTATCAGCAATCTCAATAGCAATCCGCTGAGCATCGATTACCTGAGTGCTAATCAAAATCACAGGCTTGAATTTAACTGATTCCGACTCTTCCAACTCTTGACTCGACTTTTCCAAAGCATCGATCGCCTGATTAATAATATTCAGAAAAGCTTGATTGAGCTGACCCGCGTAACACTCAACTTGCGGCAAATTTCCGTATTCCTTCATCACCTTGATATCCCGCCTGCCATCGCGGGCCGGCAAGCGGTGCTGCAACAACAACAAAGTGTTTTCTAAACCGTCGGAAATATCGAATAACTGCCAGCCAGAGCGATCGCTGCGGGAAAAATCCTGTACCGACAAGATTATTTGGCGGATGCGATCGCTCCCGGTACGCATGGAACTCACAATTTTCAACAAGTCGTCGAGCAGGAATTCCACATCCATATCTTGCTGTTTTTGCATAATTTCCGCGTCAGGATTGACGAGCTGTTTTTGATACAATCGCAGTAGTTCAATTAAATCGGTAGCGTAACTTTGGACGTGGGTGAGATTGCTGTAAATAAAAGTAATTGGGTTGTTAATTTCGTGGGCAATACCAGACACTAATTCCCCCAAGTTGGACATCTTTTCACTTTCCAGCGATCGATCGCGCGACAGTTGCAATTCTTGCTGAGTTCGTGCCAACTCCAGCCTCAACTCGCGCTCGCGCAATCCCGCCCGCAGCCTCCCCAACAATTCTTGCTTCACTATCGGTTTCAACAGAAAATCGTCCACCAGCGCGTCCAATTCTTGAACTTCGGCAAATTGCTCGGGTGTTGTCAGCAGCAGAAAATACCCTGTACTCAATTCTCTATCGGCTTTCACCAGCCGGCACACCTCCAACCAGTGAATTTGAGGCAAAGTCCCATCGCAAATTATCACATCCGGAGATAATTCCCTCGCCATGTCAAAACCATCTTTGCCGTCGGAAGCGACTTTTACCTGATGTCCCTCCTTTTCCAGTAACTCTTGGACGACTTCCCAAGTCACACTATCTGCGATCGTCAGAATCTTTGCCATAACACCAGCTCCACAACTTTCTCTTTAGGATACAACCGCCACAATTACCCGGACATATTTAAAACAAAATAGTTTAATCCCAGCAAAAAACAGTAGATGCTAGCTCCCTCAACAGCAAAAATGCTCATACCATTTGAGATTTTAGATTGGAGATTTTAGATTGGGCAGGAGTTACTGGATAATGATTTGGATTGCGGGCCTACAGTTGCATCGTTTTGCCAAACAGGTATCAGTAGAATGTATAATTTGAGACGGCGAACCCAAAAATACAAATTCTCGCCTTGCTAATTTGTCACCCGCCCGCAAACAGATACCAGCCCCCGACAGGAGTCGTGGAGATCCCACAAATTTAGACCCCGTTAAAGTTCGCAGATTCACCTGTGCAATAAATCTCAAATCTCAAATCCAAACATGGAAAATAGACTGACGGTTATCCCAGATACTTTCTCAAGTTGCGCCCGGAAACCATAAAAAACTTTAAAATTAATTAATAGTATCGTCAAATGAACCTTCTCGGTCAGCGCCTGGGAATGCCAATCACCAACACCACCTCAACTTTGATTCAATCCGAAACACTAGAACTATTAGAATGGCCGCGCCTGTGTCAGCACTTGGCTACCTTCGCTGCTACTAAACTCGGCGTCGCGGCCGCCCTCGACCTCCAAATCCCAGCAACTCAAGCTCAAACAGCCGAACTCCTAGCCCAAACTCAGGAAGCTTATCAGTTAGAAAGCCGCGCTGGGGGTGCTTTGAGTTTTGAGGGCATCCAAGACATCGGCTCTACCCTGCAACGAGCCGAACTTCAAGGTTTGCTCGGTGGCGAAGAATTGCTCGCGATTGCTACTACACTCGCAGGAGCAAGGCAATTGCGCCGGATAATTGACTCGGCGCCCGATGTCCCGACGCTCAAAGAACTGGCATCGCAACTGCGGACTTATCCCGAAATTGAGCAAGAAATCCATCGCTGTATAGACGATCGCGCTCAAGTAGCCGATCGCGCCACTCCTAAATTAGCAGGAATTCGAGTGCAAATGCGACAGTTGCGCGATCGCATTTATCAAATATTGCAAGGAATTTTACAGCGCCAATCCAACGCCGTCCAAGAACAGGTAATTACTCAAAGAAGCTCGCGCTTTGTGATTCCGGTAAAAGCTCCCCAAAAAGATGCTATACCGGGCATCGTTCACGACTCCTCCGCCAGCGGCGCGACACTGTACGTAGAACCCCACAACACAGTCAATCTTAACAACCAAATGCGGCAGTTGCTCCGGCAAGAACAAGCCGAAGAAGAAGCAGTCCGCCGCGCCCTCACCGAGCAAGTCGCAGCAGTCAAACCAGATTTAGATAGATTGGTGGTGGTAGTAACAACTATAGATTTAGCTGCGGCTAAAGCGCGCTACGGTTATTGGCTCCAAGCAAACCCGCCGAAATTTATCGACTTGGGAGAGCCAGAATTAGCACCAAAAAATACAGAAAAATTAGATGATGAAAATTCGAGTGATGAAAATTTAGATGAGGAACAACCAGAAAAAAGCCAAGTATTAATTCGGAATCTGCGATCGCCAATTACCCTCCGTCAATTGCGCCATCCTTTATTAGTTTGGCAGCAACAGCACGAACAAGGCTTTGCAGTCGTTCCCGTCGATTTAACAATCAGCCCCCAGATCCGCGTCGTCGCCATCACCGGCCCCAACACCGGCGGCAAAACTGTCACCCTCAAAACCTTGGGATTGGCAGCTTTAATGGCGAAAGCAGGAATGTTTGTCGCCGCCCGCGAACCCGTAGAATTGCCTTGGTTCGACAATATTCTTGCTGATATTGGTGACGAACAATCTTTGCAGCAAAGTTTGTCTACTTTTTCCGGCCACATCCGCCGCATCAGCCGCATTTTAGAAGTTTTGCATAATAAATCGGATCCCAATTCCCAATTCCCAATTCCCAATTCCCAATTCCCAATTCCCAATTCCCAATTCCCAATTCCCAATTCCCAATTCCCAATTCCCAATTCCCAAATCTTTAGTTTTGTTAGACGAAGTAGGAGCGGGGACAGACCCATCTGAAGGTAGTGCATTGGCGATCGCCCTATTGCAATATCTCGCCCAACATTCGCTGCTAACAGTCGCAACTACCCACTTTGGCGAACTCAAAGCCCTCAAATATCAAGACGCCCGCTTTGAAAATGCCTCAGTAGAATTTGACGACAGTTCGATGCAGCCAACCTACCGCTTGCTGTGGGGAATTCCCGGACGTTCCAACGCCCTAACTATTGCTAAAAGACTCGGTTTGCTAGCATCGATAGTCGATGAAGCTCAAACCTATGTCGGCGGAGCATCTCAAGATGTCAATCAAGTGATTGCAGGACTCGAAGCCCAGCGCCGGAGACAGGAAACCAAGGCCAGAGAAGCAACTCAACTGCTGCACCAAACCGAAAAACTGCACAAGGAAGTTTCTCAAAAAGCAGCGGCTTTGCAAGAGCGGGAGCGAGAACTAAAAATAGCTCAGGAAGTGGCAGTAAATGAGGCAATAGGCACAGCAAAATCAGAAATTGCTCAAATTATTCGTCGCTTGCAGGCGGGCGACCAAACGGCTCAAAATGCCCAAATGGCAACAGAAACCTTAAATCAAATTTCCGAAAAACACCTGCCCTCTCGGAAGCAACCGGCGAAACCAAAACCGGGTTTTATGCCGAAAACGGGCGATCGTATCCGCATTCCCAGCTTAGGCCAAACCGCCGAAGTTCTCAGCGGGCCAGATGCTAACGAAGAGTTGAGCGTGCGGTTTGGGATTATGAAAATGACCGTCAAACTAACAGAAATTGAATCCCTCGACGGTCAAAAACCGGAAACTAAGGCTCAATTAGCCAAGGTTGCAGCTCAAGCAGCCGCTACCGCCAAAGCTAAACAAGCAGCGTCGGAACCAGCAAAACCCAATCCCGAAATTGCCATCCGCACTGCTAATAATTCGATCGACCTTCGGGGCGCCAGAGTCTCCGATGCCGAAATCGAAATCGACAGAGCTCTTTCCAAAGCAGTCGAATACGGTGCGCTGTGGATAATTCACGGCAAAGGTACAGGACAGTTACGGCGCGGGGTTCACGAGTTCCTCGATTCTCACCCGCAGGTTTCCCGCTACGAGCTCGCCAGTCAAAAAGAAGGAGGTGGAGGTGTGACCTTGGTTTATTTGAAATAGTCAGGATTTACACATTTCCGGTTGATATCAAATCCGGTACCATCGGAATTATTAGTAGTCGAAATTAGGAGACGGCTTGGCCTTAGTCCCTACAATTAATCTGGCGTAGGGACTAAGGCCAAGCCGTCTCCTCGCTTGTCATTCCGGCGCAGCCGGAATTGATATGATATAAACACCATAAAGTATCATATTGAGTAACTAACTGCCTGACTAATGAAAAAAACTCCCTCAAATGAAGTTTTGGTTGGCGACTGTCGTGAAGTGATGAAGACATTGCCAGAAAATTATATTTCTGCGTGTATCACTGACCCACCTTACAATTATGAATTTATTGGGCATAAATGGGATGACTCAGAAATTCAAAGACGTATTGAAAAAGTCAATGACAAAGGAAGTAAAACCCTTGTTAAAAACATTCCCTATGGTAGTGGTTTAGCAGGTGGAGTCAGAAACGAAAAATGGTATCAAAGGAATCGTAACAACACTCTGGAGTATGAGAAGTGGTGCTTTGATTGGGGTGAGCAGCTTTTTCGGATCTGCAAACCGGGTGCGACAGTTTTAGTTTTCAACAGCACACGAACTGTTGCTCACGTACAAGTAGCCCTTGAAAATGCTGGATTCTATGCGAGAGATATGCTTGTTTATAAAAGATCCAGTGGTATCCCCAAAGGCGTCAATATCAAACAACAGTTCGAGAAGAAAGGATATGAAAATTCTGAAAAATGGGAGGGTTGGCACAGTTGTCTGAGGAACGAATGGGAAGCAATCTGCGTACTTCAAAAACCACTGGTCAATAATTACTTGGAAACTCTACAGGAGTATGGTACTGGTCTATTTTATACTAAAGATCGGTGCGGTGGTTTTCAGTCAAATATTTTAGAAGGTATACAGCGTGAGAAAACCGAGGAGTTTAACGTTCATTGCACAGTCAAACCGATCGCTCTAATGAGAAAGTTGGTTGAAATATTTGTACCGCGTTTGGAAAATTCTATTCTAATCGATCCTTTCGCAGGATCGGGAACTACATTACTGGCGGCGCAAGAATTTGGGATTAAGTATGTTGGCATTGAAATAGTACCTGACTACATAGATATTATTAACAAGCGCCTTGATAGTTTCATCGGTGTACAGGGAATTCTCCCACTCTTTCAATAAGAAATGACTTTAAATCAAACCCACTTATTGTTTGTATAAACTCAAACGAAGCATCGCCAGTATAAACTCTCCAAGTCCCTACTTGGCACGCTGTAATAGCTGCGGACAAATTATCTTGTCTAAGTATTAAAAAAACTGGCTCATAATTATAGGTACGAAGTAGTTGGCCATAGGATTTAAACTTTTTCAGTGTTCCAGAATCTCCTGAGCCAATACGATATTTTGTATCTATCGCATACCCATCAACAATTAGATCGCACGGCTCATCGCTTCCCACTTTAAATGCTGGCTGAAAACTACTGCAATATGTTTTGCACGTTTCAATAACTAACAATTGCCAACACATACCTAACTCGCGCCCCCAATATTGCCTATTTTCTCTTTTTATTATGGGAGAAATACCAAACACATCCATTAAAATATCGTGTTCTTCATTCTCTTCTGCGTAAACTTTCTCGGTAAATGAATTTTGGTATTTTGCTAAAATTTGATCTAGTTTTCTTTCAGTCATCAGTTACCAGTTCAGCTAAACTAACGGATAATGCTTTGGCTATTTTGTTTGCATTCAGCAGCGTTATATTCCTTTCTCCTCGTTCAACAGAGCCAATATAAGTACGATGTAATTCAGATAGTTCTGCAAGCTGATCTTGGGAAAGATTTCTGAGCTTTCTGAAATGTCTAACTTTTTTGCCAAATTGCTCCGTAATATCCATAGATTGCGCCAGATTAAGCAATGACAACTATAATCTGACAGACTATAAGTAGCGACAGACTATAAGTAGCATTCGAGAATGCTAAGAGTTTGGCCTTGATATAAGTTCCGATCGCCTCAAAACACTGATTTGATTTCGGTCACTCTGCGGCGTAGGATGGTTGGGGGTGAAAATTTTTGGGTTTTGCTGCGGTTGGGCGATCGAACTTGCAACCGCAACTTTCAACTCGCAAATCCGTCCAGCAACTAGGATTGCCGGAATCAAAGCCACGAGTTATGGAGAAAAATTAACAGATCAGCTTTTGTCCGGCCACAAAGCTTGCATTACTGCATACTGTCGATATCCTGCATCAACCTGTCTTATTTCCCGTGCCCAAGCCATGCGCTCGACTGTAAAGCCCTCCGCTCCCACAAACGAAACGGGCCCATCTCCCAACTGGGAAGAATTGACCCAAAAAGCACCAGAACCTACCCAGTTGGACAACATTAAAGCCCAACTGGATTTAGTGCTGTTAGCCCTAGAAGCCCTGGCAGAAATTGGCTCAGAGGCGATGCTCAAGGTAGCAGCCGAACTGAATTTAGAGCCAATGGTAGCCGATCGCGTAGCTTTGTGGCGGCTGCGCCAATCGAACCCGCTGCGAAAAGGCCAGGGAGGACGGAAAAAACTGGATGTGGAGGAAGCTCGATCGCTCGTTTTGATAAGCTGTAATTTGGCAAAACAGCATCAAGCTTTAATCCGCCGCGCCGTGGCCTTGCTCGAACAAATGGCTGAGCAAAACCGCGAACCTCACACAGTCGCTTTGTTGGGAGACTATATTGATAGGTTCAGCAACACTTATGCCGATCGCATGGAAGATGCAGAAACTTTATCGGCAAAAGAACTAACTAATTTGGCCCTGAAACTCCTGATCGATTTGCTGTTTTACAGCAGTCCCGGCGGCCACCGGCGCCTCTGGCTCGCCCTCCTAGATCGTGCTAAGAATTAGTCACCAGTCATTAGTTATTGGTTATTGGTTATTAGAACAAACAAATAACAAATAACAAATAACAAATAACAAATAACATACAGTCTTCTTGCTATGGCTCTCAAACGCTACACGCCCCCCACTTGCACGCTGGAAATTACAGCCAAAAGTTCGCCTCTATCTCGTTGGGCGGGCAAACCCGTGTTTAAATCTTTAAATTTTGAGTTGCGACTAGATGACCCCAGGCTACCAGATACCGAACACGTTACTCTCAGGGGCGATCGCAATCAACTCGAAACCCTCCACGAAGCAGTCACCAACTACGTCCAAAACTTCCTCGGCGAAGCCCGCGATTGGGACAACAACCTCAACTCCCAAACAGGTTTTACCACAGCCCCAGACTCGCCAGAAGTCGCGCGCAATGTCGTTACATTCGATCGACCCCTCAGCACATCCGAACTAGCAACCGCAGCCCCAAACACTACCTACCTGCCAGTTCCCCCCCGCCTAGAACCCCGCGGCTTGCTCGCCCACAACTTGTTCTTAGGCTCATTGAGCGCCGCCGAATCCGGGCCGGAAGTACACTTGAGTACCCTCCAACTCTTTGACTTAGCCACCGCACTAGATGACTGCGCCGCCGAAGTCATGGCAGTCCCCAACCTCAACCGCGATCGCCCAGAAGCGAAAGCATTACCATGGTTGAATATCGCAGCAATCCTAGTCGCCAGCGTCGGAATGACGACGGGAATTGTTAAAATGCTCGATCGATCGTCCTCCAACACCTCCCCAACAACCGCCACAGCCCCCGTCACAGCCCCCACCAACCCACAATTTACCCCCGCACTCCCGCAGCCCCAAATACTTGCCGGCGCCAACCCCAGCCCAGTTCCCGCCCCCACCACATCCCCCACCACATCCCCAACAGCAACACCAACAGCCGCAGCCACACCAGGCTTACCCCCCCTACCGCCCCCGCCCATCAACACCGCCGCCGCCACCCCCAGCCCCAGCTTGCCCCCAATCGCCCTAGCCCCAAGCCCAAGCACCAACAAACCCAGCCCCATCCAGCAGCCACCCCTGCTATTCCCCCCCAACAGCAGCGCACCCGCAGCATCACAGAGCGCCCCAGCCCTCTCCCAAGGGCAAATCATCACAATTCCCGATCCCGCAGGGCCCCCAATTGCCGCCCCCCAAGCACCCTACCTGCTGCCCCCCATACCGCCGAGACTAGCTCCCGCCGTACCGCCCCCCCTGCCACCATCCCTATCTGCATCGCGATTCCCAGTTCCCCCACCGCAATCATTCCCCCCCCTCCCCCAGCCGATTTCCCCCCCCAGCACCGAACTCCCACCCCTTGAGGACACTAAACCGCAAGCCGAGTCAGAGGACAACAACCGGGCTACCGCCAGCAAAAAAAACCGCACTTTATTTGATACAATTCCTCAAGTTTCAGAAGCTAGAACCTACTTTGAGGAACGCTGGAAGCCACCAGAAGGAATGGAACAAACCTTGGAATACAGCCTCCAGATCGATGAAAACGGCTCAATTCAAACTATTGTCCCGATGGGCAAAGCAGCCGCCGATTATATCGATCGGGCTAGTATGCCCTTAGTCGGCGAGCCGTTTGTTTCTGCGGTTACTCATGGAAAAAACCCGAAAATTCGAGTTGTATTGAGACCAAACGGTCGAGTACAAACCTTTTTGGAAGAGACTAATTGAACTTTCGCAAACACATTTTATTGACATTTGCTCCATTTTATGCTGCCAAAATATCCTTATACCAAAAAAGTCCTAGGGTGTGGCTCCACCAACAATCCCTAGCTAATTTAATAGCTACGCACCCGATCGCAATGGTTGGATAATACATAAACACAACATTAGTCGATCGCCCCCATCAACCGATGCGCCGAATATCACCCTACAAACTCAACTTCTTCCTTCTTCCTTCTTCTTTCTTTCTTTCTTTCTTTCTTTCCTTCTTCCTTCCTTCTTTCCTTCCTTCTTCCTTATTCTTATTTCTTCCTTGCATCCGTTACATCCGTTACATCCGTTACACAATCAGTTGCCGAACTTTCCTTTTTCTTTATCCCAAGCTTCTCCAATCCAATAAAAAACTACAATCCCCGCAAAACTCGCTAAAAAATCTTCAATACTAGCAGTACGATTTGGCAAAATAGCTTGCAGCATTTCTTCCCCAGCAGTGAAAATAGTAAACAGTGCTGGCCCGAAAGGAATTGGATAATTCAACACCATCATCATTTTTTTGCCCGTTGCTCTATGGCACAAAAAAGATGCTATTCCGTACAAAATAAAATGTCCGAGTTTGTCATAAGGCGGATGAGCCAGAGGAAAGTTAGTTAACTTTCCCATATCTGCTACCAGCATGATACTGAGAATAATTAACAAGTACAAAACACACGCAACAATCCAGAATTTTTTTGAGGATAATTTCATCGGATTTTTTCCACTATCGACAATTGACGAACCGAGTCCACGCCGCTTACCGCAATTTTGTTGGATTTGTGAATGAGATTTTTTTTGATTAACCGCAGAGGGCGCAGAGGGCGCAGAGAAAGAGAGGAAAGAGAAGATAGCGTAAATATTTGAGTTAGGGCGGGTTTTGTAGGGATATTTTTGGCTAAGAACCCGCCTCTACCAGATATTGTTATGCTTAACGCGCCCACTGTTGCAATATGTAATTGTAAAACTTTTCCGTATCTACTCGATCCATTGCTTGAATTTTTCGCCCTCCTGTTTCAACTTTTGTACGCCCTTGACTGACACCTTCAGTAACTATTTCGGTTTCCCATTCTCGCAGTTCGTAAAATTCTGGATGTGCCAAATAAGCCGTTGCCAAAATATCCCAAAAATAGTAATCTTGAGCTATGGCTAAAGCATAACACTGTCCTGCTAAATCGGAGATTGAATATTTGCGCTGTCTGGCTAAGCGATTGGAAAATTCCACAGTCAGCGGTACGTTGTTGGTGATATCTAAAGGACACATCACAACGGGAATTTGTGTTTGCCAAATTCTCTCAATGGCTATCGGATCCCAGTAAGCATTCCATTCCGCCGACATATCTTGTCCCGGTTCCATATCTTTGCTAACATTGCCTATAGCGTTGAGCGCCCCTCCCATCCACACAATTTCTTTGATTTTGCTTTCAATTTCTGGTGCAATATCTAAGGCTTGTGCCACTGTTGTTAGCGGCCCCGTTACCATTAATGTGACCGGTTCCTTTGCATCCCGCAAAACTCCCACCATAAAGTTTTGTCCGGGTTCTGATATTAACGGTGTGTCAATGGTTGCTTTTTCATTTAGAATGGGAAGTCGATCGCACGCAAAGGAATCTCGCCTAAACAACACCGGAAATGGATTCAATCCCCGCACCGTACTCGCCGCCACTGGCACCTCTGAACACCCCATCAAATCGAGGATTTTGCGGGTTGCACTCACGGCTGGCTGAATGTAGCAATCCGCCGGAGTGACAATTACTCCCAGAGTTTGCACTTCCTCCATTGTCATCAGCAACACGACTGAGAGATAGTCGTCAACTGCACCGTCGTGATCCATTAGTACCAGCTTTTTCGACATTCTGCTTCCCCATCATTGAATTAGTGTAAAGTACAAATATAAATTTATTTGTTCTAAAAACACAACTGATTCAACTATAGCCGTTCTCAAGTGAGGTACTCGCCAATTCCCAATTCCCAATTCCCAATTCCCAATTCCCAATTCCCAATTCCCAATTCCCAATTCCCAATTCCCAATTCCCAATCTGTCCCTCACTCACTAAATAATTTATTATGAATACCATATCACCTTACGGCTCTTGGAAATCTCCCATTACCTCAGATTTAATTGTTTCAGGAACTGTCGGACTCGGACAAATTGCCATTGACGGCGATGATATTTACTGGGTAGAAGGAAGACCATCGGAAGCAGGAAGAAGCGTCCTCGTGCGGCGGACTCCCGACGGTAAAATAACTGACGTAACACCGCCTCCGTTCAACGTTCGCACTCGCGTCCACGAATACGGCGGCGCTGCTTTTGCAGTTTCTGATAGCGTGGTTTATTTCTCTCATTTTGCCGACCAAAGAATTTATTGTCAAACATTAAATTCTCCACCAGAACCCTTGACACCTGCTGCTAAATGTTGCTACGCAGATGCGATCGTTGACAAACCAAGAAATCGCCTGATTTGTGTGCGCGAAGACAATGCAGGAAAAGGCGAATCTGTGAATACAATTGTTAGTATTAATCTAGATAACGGCGAAGATATTCAAATTTTAACTCAGGGCAACGATTTTTATGCTTCCCCTCGTTTGAGTCCTGACGGTGTTCAACTTTCCTGGATTTGTTGGAACCACCCAAATATGCCGTGGGATGGCACAGAATTGTGGGTGGCAGAAATTAATGCTGATGGTTCTTTAGGCGAAAAATATTTAGTTGCGGGCGGGGTTGATGAGTCAATTTTTCAGCCGGAATGGTCGCCCGATGGAGTTTTGTATTTTGTTTCTGATAAGTCGAACTGGTGGAATTTTTACAGAACCCCCCTCAATCCCCCCTTAGCAAGGGGGGAAGCAAGAGTGGGCACAGAACCCAATCGAACCCCCCTCAATCCCCCCTTGCTAAGGGGGGAGGCAAGAGTAGGCACAGAAGCCCCTTTAGCAAGCAGGGAGGCTGGAATAGAAAATCCCCATTTAGCAAGGGGGGAGGCTGAAATAGAGCCTTTGTGCGAAATGGCTGCTGAATTCGGCCTTCCCCAATGGGTTTTTGGAATGTCTACCTATGCCTTTGTCTCGGAAAGCAAAATTATTTGCACCTACACTCAGCAAGGTAAGTGGCATCTAGGAAGTCTCGATTTAGCGACAAAGCAGTTGACAAATATTGAGACAGGTTACACTGATATTTCGTCGGTGAAAGCGCGGGGAGAAACTGTAGTTTTTCTGGCAGGTTCGCCGATCGCATCTACTGCTATTGTACAGCTAAATTTAGCCACAAGTCAACGGAAAATTTTGCGAAAGTCGAGCGATTTAAACATCGATTCTGGTTATCTTTCTGTACCGGAACCGCTGGAATTTCCAACCGAAAATGGTTTGACTGCTTTTGGCTTCTTCTATCCTCCGAAAAACCAAGACTTCGCTGCACCTGAATCTGAAAAACCGCCGTTAGTTGTCAAAAGCCACGGCGGCCCGACTGCTGCTACTTCTAGCAGCATGAATTTGAAAATTCAATATTGGACGAGTCGCGGTTTTGCGGTGCTTGATGTCAACTACGGTGGTAGCACTGGTTACGGCCGGGAATACAGAAGAAGGCTGCAAGATAGTTGGGGTATTGTTGATGTTGATGACTGCGCTAATGGTGCTAAATATTTAGCCGAACAGGGTTTGGTAGACGGCGAAAGAATGGCGATCGCCGGAGGCAGTGCAGGGGGCTACACAACTCTGTGCGCTCTGACTTTCCGCGATGTGTTTAAGGCCGGTGCGAGCTATTATGGAGTTAGCGATTTGGAGGCTTTGACAAATGATACTCACAAGTTTGAAGCGCGGTATCTGGATGGATTGATCGGGCCTTATCCTGCACGAAAAGATTTGTATGTAGCTCGATCGCCCATTCATGCAGCCGAAGGTTTATCTTGTCCCGTTATCTTCTTTCAAGGATTGGAAGATAAAGTCGTGCCGCCCAATCAAGCCGAAATGATGGTAGAGATATTGAAAGCTAAAGGTTTACCGGTTGCTTACGTTGCTTATGAAGGGGAACAGCACGGTTTTCGTCGCGCTGAAAATATTAAAAGAACTCTTGATGGGGAATTCTATTTCTATTCCCGCGTGTTTGGGTTTGAGTTAGCTGAACCGGTGGAACCAGTGCCGATTTACAATCTTTAACAAAAATTAACGTTGCAGTTGCTCTGTTTGCGATCGAACGCAACGGGAGCATCTCAGTTTTGCATTTACAGTGCTGCCCCGCTCAAAAAATGCTTCGTAGTACGGACTTCAGTCCGCTCTTTAAAAATGCTTCTTGCAAAACTGAGATGATCCCAACGCAACTGTAAAATTGAATCATAATTCGCCAAGATTAAATGTGATTTCGTTCACAAATTCTGATGTTTATTATCACAAATTTTGCTGTTTATTATCACATCTTTTAAGGCAATATACCGAGAGAATAAAATAGTCCGATCGATCTCTGTTACCGCAGAAAAGATCGATCGCGCGATGTCGAGTTGAGAGTCAATCTCTATGCAAACCCCTGTCAACCTGATTCCATCTGCTTTGGGCGAGTTGTTTGCCGAAGTGAATCATAGAGGCTACATTACTATAGCCGATCGCTACGGTTTGCTGGCGGCTATTTTTGACGAGACTTTGACTGAGGATGACAAACGCTCTATCGATCGCCTCCTGCGCTCTGTCTGCCGGGGCAGGATAAAATTAGTTGATGAACTTTCTGCGATCCGATAAGCATTCAACAACCCTTAATAACACTCATCAATCTAGCGTTTTTGAAGCAAGAGAAGCACCAACCGCGCAGGGATCTTAACTCGCTCGCGCTATAAAATCCCACCTCAGAGGCTTCCATTTCCCACAAGTTTAACGTGCAGGCATAGCTGTAGCCAACTGCAAGTTGCTCAAACTTTCTTCGGGCCCCAAATCCATCGGATAGCTGAGTGCGGCAGGAATCCCCAACACGCAGCAGGGAAAATTCTTGCCGAGTTGCCTAACCAGCGGGTGGTTGCGAGAATTGCAGCCTAAAAATAGTAAATTTGCCGATTCTAATTCTACCACATTTCTCAATTCTGTCGCAACTTTACCGATGCGTAAATGAGCTTTGAATAAACCGCGCCATTCCTCAGCCAAACAGCGGGCTTGCCACAGCAACTTATCTGCTACCTCGTACTCATTATTTTGACAGAAAATTGCCCGAAAATAAGGCGGATCGATCCAGGTCGCTCGCTGGGATACCGATTGGATTTCGGCTGTAGGTAATGCGATCGCAGGCGCTGCACAGTAAAGAGCCGATTTTTCCTCTAAATCCGACAGTTGGGGCTTCGTAGCCCAGGCATTTTCCACACCCAAACTACAAGTATTTTCATCGTAAATGTTGGGAGTTTCGTCGAGTACGTAGACGACTTGCACCGTGACTTCTTGAGTTGTTACTAAACGAGTTTGATGAGCAATCCAAAGGGTAATATCGAGAGCTGTTTGACTTTGAGGAGAACTGTTGTAACCCACAATAAAATTGATAGATTTTGTCGGTTTTGTCGGTTTTGACTTTTTCTTAGAAACAGGGACTTTTGACTCCGGCAGCAACACCATTTCTTCCGCTAAGTTTTGGCATCCTAATGCACTTTCAAAACGCGCTAAAATTGTTTTGAGATTCACAGGCTAGACCTCTCTTAAGTGAATTTTTTTGTCGGTTCTTCTAGTCGCCCTTGGGTTATTCGTCTTGAGTAAAGTAGCGATCGAGAAAATTCAAAGCGTAGTTTCGCAGTTCGTAATATTCCTGAGATTCCCGCAACTCCTGGCGATCGCGCGGATGCGAAAACGGCACTGCCAAAATCTCGCCGATTGTCGCCGCCGGGCCGTTTGTCATCAACACAATGCGATCGGACATATAGATAGCCTCGTCCACGTCGTGGGTAATCATCATTGCAGCTTGTCTGTGATTTTCCCAGATATCGAGCACCTGTTTTTGCAACTTGCCACGAGTCAGAGCATCCAGCGCTCCAAATGGTTCGTCCATTAATAACATCTTCGGCCGAAGTGCCAAAGCTCGCGCAATCCCAACCCGTTGCTTCATGCCCCCTGAAATTTGATCGGGATATTTATCTGCTGCTGCTGTTAAGTTTACCATTGCTAGGTGTTCATTGACAAGGCTAATCTTCTCAGCGCGGTTGAGATTTTGCAAAACTTCATCAACTGCTAGGCGAATGTTTTCCCGCACCGTCAACCAAGGCAGCAATCCGTAGTGCTGGAATACCATCATGCGATCGGCTCCAGGTTTGCGAATTTCCTTGCCTTCTAGTGTCACGATTCCGCCACTTTGTTGTTCCAAACCTGCTACTATTTTCAGCAGCGTCGATTTGCCACAACCCGAGTGACCGATTACTGAAATAAATTCGTCAGATCCAATACTTAAGTTGATATTTTCCAAAACGCTAAATTCGCTGCCATCAGCATTTTTATACGACTTGAACAAATTGTTTATTTCCAGAAAATTAGCAGATTTGCTGTTAACTTTGTCGTTGGTGGGGGTAGATGTAGAAGTAAATTGAGTCACGGTATTCTCCTAACAAGTAGTAAAGTAATTTAATTTAACTGCGACTGCCTAAACTCTCAAATTTAGCAGTCGATTTCAACTGAGATCTTGCATCAATGTCAATTGGGGCTTTTTCGTGGGGTGGGGCGGGTTTATTTAACTTGTCTGCTACCTTTTAGGCTGTTGGCTTTCCCCGCCCATACAGGTTGTTGAAAATGGTGCAAGATGTCATAGGAACAGCGAAAGCAGTCAAATATTAAGACTGAAAAAAAGATTGAGGGCGATTGGCTCGAATTTCAAAACTATTCAAATAACCCACCGGATCGCTGGGGTCAAATGATTTTTTGTCAATGAAAACTTCCGCAGGTTCGACTTTGTAATCCTCCTGGGGACAATCGATCGCCATTTCGGCAACAATCTTGCGGTAAAGGTCGGTTCTCCAAGCTTGTTTAGCTAATTCATCAGCATTTTTCGGCACCTCCTTAATGTGTCCCCAGCGCGCGGCTTGAGTCATCAACCAAATACTGTGAGACTGCCACAAAAATGTTGAATGATTTCCCGGTATTTGGGGCAAGTTCTTAGGAATGTCATAGAAAATTGTTGTATCTTCAGATATTATAGTGCGGTCTTTTTCATCAAACCCACCATAATTGTATTCCCCAACTATTCCCGGTCGCGTAAATTTGTCGATCGCCCCGTTTTTAGGTTTAGCCCCCGTAAAAGATCGATCGGTCAACAATGCTGCTATTTGACTGCGATTTTCCGGTTTGCTGCAAAACTGACAAGCTTCCACCATTGCCTTCACCAGCGAGTAATAAGTCTTCGGGTTTTCGTCAATGAATGATTGCATTACTCCCAAAACGCGATCGGGATGTCCCTGCCAAACTTCCTTACCTTGCGCGAAGGTAAACCCCACGCCCAAATTACCTTTAATTGCCCGCGTATTCCAAGGTTCTGCCACCATGTAAGCCTGCATCGCCCCGATTCTCATATTCGTTACCATTTGAGGCGGCGGCACAATAATTATCCTAAATTCTTTGAACGGATCGATACCGGCAGCGGCAGATATATAACGCACAAAGTATTCGTAAATAGCAGAACTTAGTACAACTGCCCAGACTTTATTTTCTACTGGTTGACTCTCAAAAAAACCTCGAAATTGCTTGCCAAATTCTTCTAAATTGCCGTTGTATTCGTGCCACGGGCGCAAACCAAAATCCCACATTGCTTTGCTCATCGTCATCGCGTTGCCGTGGCGGTGAATTGTCATTGCCGCGCACATGGGTGCGTGACGCGCTCCTTCGGCACCAATGCGGGCGTTTGTGATGGCGCCGGATACGACTGGGGAGGCGTCGAGGCGCCCGAAAATCAGGCCGTCGCGGGAGGTTGCCCAGCTTGCTTCGCGGTTGAGTTTGACGTTTAAGCCGTATTTGCGGAAAAATCCTTTCTTCCAGGCGATCGCAAATGGTGCACAATCGTTAACGGGTACGTACCCTATGGTTAGATTGGGTTTCTCTAAGGTTTGGGAATTGACGATCGGCTTTACCGCTTCGGCTTCTTCTGTGAGTCCTTTTGCCGATCGATCGGCGTTAATCCCACAACCAGATAAAGCCATTCCCGCCGCCGCTCCCATTCCTTGCAAAAACTCCCGCCGATTCCATTCATTGGAAAAGTTATCACTCATACCATTTTAGATTTTAGATTTTAGATTTTAGATTGGCAATGACTAATAGATGAGCAATTGCATAAATCTTCGCTCGATAGAGCAACCGCAGATTTAAGGCAGATAAACACAGATAAACGCAGATAATCTCAAGAGATGAGGATGATTGATGACTGATGACTGATGACTAATGACTAATAACTAATGACTCTCGATCGATCGATGCGTTACCATTTCTTGAACTTTGCCAACAGCCCAATCGAGCAGCAAACCAGTTAAGCCAATTACAAACACCGCTAAAAATACCGAACTTAGGTTCAAACGGCTCCACTCATCCCACACAAAAAAGCCAATTCCTACACCACCAGTCAGCATTTCCACCGCCACAATCACCAGCCAAGCAATCCCCAAACTAATCCGCAAGCCAGTAAAAATGTAAGGCAAACTCGCCGGCAAAATTATCTTAGTAATCCGCCTCCAGCGCGGCATCTCCAACACTCGCGCCACATCCAGATAATCCTTGGAAACGCTAGAGACTCCCAAAGCTGTATTGATCATTGTCGGCCACAAAGACGTAATAAATATCACAAAAATTGCCGACGGATCTGCTAAATTAAAGATTGATAGAGCGATCGGCAGCCAAGCCAGCGGCGACACCGGTTTGAAGATTTGAATCAGCGGATTGAGCGCCATCATCGCCGGTTTCGACATCCCGATCAGAAATCCCACGGGAATCGCCACAACGGCACCCAGCAAAAATCCTAGCAACACCCGCCGCAAACTCGCCAGCAGCAGCCAGCCAATGCCTAAATCTCCCGGCCCGCGCTGGTAAAATGGATGCAATATGTAATCTAAATTAGCGATTAACGCTTGATACGGAGTGGGAATTAAATCGCTTTTGAAGCTGGCAACAATCCACCACAGGCCAAGAATTCCCAAAAAACCAACCGCCGGCAACAATACATTATCTCGGATGATGACGGGTTTTGTTCGTTTCCAGGCAGCTTGTCCGGCAATTGCGATCGCAGATAAATTAAGTTGAATTGACATTTAAATCTCCTCAGAGTCAGGGGCGGTACAAGAAATCTTGAACAATACCAACCGGAGACACTGACGAAGCCAAACTATCTATTGAAGACAAGTTGACTCTTCAGTCTCTTCTCAATGCCTGCGAAGTTAGCTGACGGGCTAGGACTGAGAGATGCCCTTCTCTAAAGATTTCAAACTCAAAATTACACTCAAATTTGGCAATTTTTAACTTTGGTTTTTAATTCTGTAGGGATTCGCCCCGAAAATTGGTTCCTCCGCTCCAGCCACAGGCTTTGTTTAAGGGCGCAGTGCTGGATTAGGCTTGACTTTTAAGCCAATTTAAATTAACCTAGCACGACCTTCTCATCCTGTCAATACGTCTTTAGGAGTAGGTAGGGGCGATGATCGGCGAAGCCCAAAAGTTGAGAAACAGAACTAATACAATTTGAGATTTTCCATTTTTCGATTTGAGATTAGGCAATGACTGATGACTTAAGGGTTTGGATCGCTGGCCTACAGTTGCTTTTTTTGAAGGGGTATAATAAATGCTGACCAATGACTAATGACTAATGACCAATGACCAATGACTAATGACCAATGACTAATGACTAATGACTTCTTCAAATCAGAAACCGGATAGTTACATAAACAGCCGCAGCCACCAATTGCAAAGCCATCACAGGAAGCCCGTAACGCAGAAAAGTTTGAAAAGAAATCCGGCGCCCGTGCAGCTCAGAAATTCCCGCAGCCACAATATTAGAAGAAGCTCCTACCAAAGTGCCATTTCCTCCTAAAGTTGCCCCGTACATCATCGCATAAAACAGTGGCAGCACAGCAGGTGGAAACTGCCCTGCAAAATCGGGTGCCAGCACCTCCGTCGGTGCGAGTCCGACATTCACAACATACTGTTTTAACAGTGGCACCATCGCCACAACAAGCGGAATATTTGGCACCACGCTCGACATCAAACCCACGAAAAATAACAGCGTTAAAGAACCAAGAAAAATATTTTTACCTAAAATAGCTGCTAAAATTCCCGACATCCCAGCGATGACTCCGGTTTTTTCCAAACCGCCAATTAGCACAAATATCGACATGAAAAATAGCAGCGTACTCCAATCTAAATCCCGTAAAATATTGTTCAAAGAATCTATTTTGGAATGGTGAGCCAAGAGCATTGCCAAAGCCGCCCCCAACAAAGCCACGGCTGCTGGTGAAATTGGCACGGGCAGCGACTCTCCCACTACAAAAAATGTCAGCACGAAAGCTATAATTAAACCGCCCACCGCTAACACTCGCGGATGATTGATTTTTGGGTGTGGCAAATGTTCCAAATCATCCAATTCTTTGTGCCAGATTTCGGGGAACATCCACGGCAGAATAACTAAGATGACTGCTACGGCGATCGCCCCACCTAAACTTAACTTTAACAGGTAATCTGTAAAGCTCATGTTAATCGCATCGCCGACTATGAATGTCGCCGGATCTCCCACGATTGTCAGCAGTCCCGAACTGTTAGCCACAAATACCATTAAAATCAGCAGCGGCACAAAATCTACACCGACTTCTTCTGCCATTGGCGGTATTAACGGTGCTAGCAGCATGACAGTCGTGGCATTTGGCAAAACTGCA
Source organism: Microcoleus sp. PH2017_08_TRC_O_A (assembly GCF_020738665.1). Lineage (NCBI taxonomy): Bacteria > Bacillati > Cyanobacteriota > Cyanophyceae > Oscillatoriales > Microcoleaceae > Microcoleus > Microcoleus sp. PH2017_08_TRC_O_A. The sequence goes on along the minus strand of NZ_JAEQCE010000013.1, from coordinate 170,474 downwards.
CAAATTGGGGTAGTAATTCCGACAATACCAAGCAAGAGATTTTTGCCTTTGCCTTTCGCCAAAAGCACCATTTGAGTTGCCAAGTAGTCGAATATCTTGGTAGGCTCAAAGGCTCTCACCATGACCATGACTCCAAAAAACAAGCCCAGCGTTCCGTGACTGCGACTAATATATTCGATCGCATCCTTTAACGTCATTACGTGGGTGAAAACCAGAATCAGCGCTCCCAGAAATGCCGCAATTGTGAGGTGTATCCATTCTGTAATTATTAAGAAAACTACACCGATAAATGTGGCCGCAGCGATCGCAGCTTGCACGTTTTCCATTTAGTCCCCTGACAAAATTAAAAATTAAAAATTCAAACCTCTCGGATTGAGGGATTATACTACTTTATGGCTATTAGGTCAATAAGTTTAAGTGCTCCTTTTGGCAGCACCAAGCTGGAATGTATTCATAGTGAGAGTTGCAGCACAGGGAAAAATTAGAGCGAAACTACTTCTTTTGGCAGGCTCGCGTGGGGGTGAAGTTTGGTATGGCGATCGGGCGATCGCTCAACTACAATGAAACATGGGGAATATCTGCCAAACTTCGCCCCCACGCAGACATTATGGACTACAGCCAACTGCTCGCCGACAAAACCGATACCATCCTCAAAAACTGGATTGAAGCAGTACGCTTGGATCGGAAAATAGAAAGCGCTGACACCTTGCCACACTCTGCGATCGAAAATCACATACCTCACCTGTTGGGGGCGATGGTCACAGTGCTTTCACAATCTCAAAACAGCGACATAAAAGCAATAATTGAAGCCAGTTTAGACCACGGGTTTCTGCGAGCAGAACAAGGCTACGATGCCGCAGAAGTAGCTCGGGAATACCATTTATTGCGTCAAGTAATATTCTCCCACTTAGAAGCACCATTGCTAGCAGGAACCACCGCCGACGTATTCAGAGCTTTTCGGCTCATAGATGCCGTAGTAGACGAAGCAATTGCCCAGTGTTTCGATAGCTACGTCGCTCAGAGGCTCCAGGAACTTCAACAAATCCAAACTCAGTTAAAACTCAACAATCAAGAACTGAATCGTCTTGTCAGCGTCAATCAAGAAAACCTCTACCATTTAGCTCACGAACTCAAAACTCCCCTCAACTCAATTATCGGTTATTCCGAACTGTTTTTGCGTCAAGAAAAATGGCAATCCGAAATCAAAGATACCCTCCCCGGCATCGAACACATCGAGCGAGTATTGCGCAACGGCAGACAGTTGCTGCGCCTGATTAACGATACCCTAGAACTTTCTCGCGCCGATGCAGGCAAAATTAAACTTAACCTGCGGCAAACTAATGTACGATCTATAATTAGTACCGTAGTAGAAATGATGCAGCCAATAGCTGATGCTAAAGGATTAAAGCTCGCTGTTACCAGCGACTGCGCCCCCACACAAGTAATCGCCGACGCACAGCGGCTGCAACAAATTCTCACTAACCTGCTGAGCAATGCCATTCGCTACACAGAAGCTGGTAGCATTGAATTAAGTTGCTGCCGTGCGGTCGATGCAAATTGGGCGATCGCCATTACAGATACCGGCATCGGCATCGCTCCCGCACATACCAACCGCATCTTTGAGCCATTCTTTCAAGCCTCAGAAGCCGGCCAACAGCACTTTCCCCCCGACAGCACCGGTTTGGGATTAGCTATAGTATCGCGGCTCGTTACCCTGATGCAAGGCAAAATCGAGCTCGCATCAGAAATCGGAGTCGGCTCAACTTTTACCGTGATTCTCCCCTTAGAAGTTAAAATACTTCAAGCAGTAACCTAAACATTAAGTTCAAATTTTTAGATCCGAAAATCAGAAAATCCTATGCCCGCAGCCAGCCTTAGCCCTTCCACAGCATCCTTTCCCCTCACCGCCGTAGTTGGGCAAGAAGCAATCAAATTAGCCCTGCTGTTGGCAGCAGTAGATCCCGGATTGGGAGGAGTTGCGATCGCCGGACGCCGCGGTACAGCAAAATCAGTAATGGCCCGCGCCTTGCATTCCCTACTGCCACCAATTGAAATTGTCAAAGACTCTTTTTGCAACGCTGAACCTGATGAGATTATTGCAGAAAATGCCTCTGACCTGTCAGAAGAAAACGGGCAAGATGCCCGTTCCACAAATACAAATCCAGCCACCGAAATAATTCCCACACCATTCATTCAAATTCCTCTCGGTGTCACCGAAGACAGACTCTTAGGTTCAGTCGATGTCGAACAATCAGTAAAATTCGGTCAAACTGTATTTCAACCCGGACTCTTAGCCCAAGCAAATCGAGGCGTACTTTATGTAGACGAAATTAACCTCCTCGATGACAATATTTCCAACCAATTGCTCACAGTATTAACCGAAGGCCGCAACCAAATAGAGCGCGAAGGAATTAGCTTCCAACATCCCTGCAAACCTCTGTTCATTGCCACCTACAACCCCGAAGAAGGCCCCCTCAGAGAACATTTGCTCGATCGCATCGCGATCGTCCTTTCCGCCGACGCAGCCCTCGAACTACAAGAAAGAGTCTACGCAGTAGAACAAGCTTTATCCTACTCCAGCTCCCCCCAACAATTTCTCACTCAATACGCCGAAGACACCGACAACCTCAAAACCCAAATCATCCTCGCCAGAGAATGGCTCAAAGATGTCACCATTAAACGCGAACAAATCGCCTACTTAGTAGAAGAAGCCATCCGCGGCGCAGTTCAAGGACACCGCGCCGAAATATTCGCAGTGCGCGTCGCCCGCGCCTGCGCCGCCATCGAAGGACGTACAGAAGTTAACGCCGAAGACTTGCGCCGCGCCGTAGAATTAGTCATCGTACCCCGCGCCACCGTCATCCAATCTCCCCCAGACGAAAACTCTCCTCCTCCCCCGCCGCCACCACCCCAAAAGCAGTCAGAACAAGAACAAGACGAACCAGAAAACGAGCAAGAAGACGAAGAAAATCAAGAGGATGAAGACAACCCCGAACCTCAAGAAGAACCAGAGCAAGATACCATTCCCGAAGAATTTCTGTTTGACCCCGAAGGCGTAATTCTCGACCCCAGCGTGCTTTTATTCGCCCAACAATCCGCCAACAAACAAGGCAAATCCGGCAGCAGAACCACCATTTTCTCCGAAGATAGAGGCCGTTACGTCAAGCCAATATTGCCCAAAGGCCCAGTCCGTCGCATCGCCGTTGACGCGACTCTTAGGGCCGCCGCACCTTACCAAAAAGCCCGCCGCCAAAGGAATTCAGACCAAGAACCCGCGGCGAGTTCCAGCCCAAATCGAGATAAGCGGGTATTTGTGGAACAGGGAGACATTCGGGCGAAGCGCTTGGCCAGAAAAGCTGGGGCTTTAGTCGTATTTGTCGTGGATGCTTCGGGTTCCATGGCGCTCAACCGGATGCAGTCGGCAAAAGGTGCTGTCATGCAGCTACTCACCGAAGCTTATCAAAGTCGCGACCAAGTTGCGCTGATTCCCTTTCGCGGAGAACAAGCAGAAGTATTGTTACCGCCGACTCGATCGATAGCCTTGGCCCGCAAGCGTTTGGAACGATTGCCCTGCGGCGGCGGTTCCCCCCTGGCCCACGGTTTGACTCAGGCGGTGCGCGTGGGAGTTAATGCGCGGCAGTCTGGAGATATCGGTCAAGTGGCGATTGTTGCTATTACTGACGGACGCGGTAATATTCCTTTGGCTCGTTCTTTGGGCGAACCGATTTTAGATGGCGAAAAGCCGGATATTAAGAAGGAGTTGCTAGAAATTGCTGCCAAAATTCGCGGTTTGGGAATGCAGTTGCTGGTGATTGATACCGAGAGCAAGTTTATTTCGACCGGCTTTGCGAAGGAGTTGGCCAAGACTTCTGGCGGGAAATACTATCATTTGCCGAAAGCTTCGGAACAGTCGATCGCAGCTATGACTAAAAATGCTCTGCGCGACGCGATCGGCTAAAATCCTTAACGGACACGCGGGAAGTCCCGCGCTCTAACGCAGGGCGTGAGCGTCGGGATGAAAGCCGAGCGAGGTGAGGAGTCCCATTTGCCCACAAGCTACTAGGCGTAAGCCATAGAGAGATGGGCTCCTCGGCGACGAGATGAGCAAACTCCTTGCATTTTCTTTGTATATCAGCTATAATATTATCAGCAACCTTGGTTAATGATAATGTATCAGGCTTACAAGTTCCGACTATATCCGACAGCCGAACAGCAGCAGTATTTTGCTGGTGCTTTCGGCTGTTCGCGTTGGTTGTGGAATTACAGCCTAAATATGAGTCAGGAAACATACAAGGCTACGGGTAAGGGGCTAAGTCGAGGTGCGATCCAAGGTTTATTACCTCAGCTAAAAATAGAATATCCTTGGCTGAAGAAAGGGGCTTACTCGCAATCTCTACAGGTTGTTGCGCTAAATCTGTCTGTTGCCTACCAAAACTTCTTTGAGAAAAAAGCTGGATTCCCTAGCTTCAAATCAAAGCACGGTCGGCAATCTGTCAGCTATCCTCAGAATGTCAAGGTTGGCGAAAAGTCGATCAAGCTACCTATCATTGGTGAAGTGAATTGCAAAGTTCATCGCACTTTTGATGGCACAGTTAAGACTGTTACCGTATCTAAAAACCCAGATGGAAAGTATTTTGCTTCTATCTTGGTTGATGATGGCATCAAGAGCGTAGAAACTACTGCGAAAGGCAAGGCAATTGGTTTAGATGTAGGCTTGATTGACTTCTGTGTAACTAGCGATGGCAGTAAGTATAAAAACCCTCGTCACCTCAAGAAACATAGCAAAAACCTCAAGCGCAAACAGCAAAAACTCAGTCGTAAACAGAAAGGAAGTAGCACTAGAAACAAAGCTAGAAGATTAGTGGCTAAAGTCCACTCTAAAATCAAACGTGTTCGCGAGGATTTTCTGCACAAACTGTCCCGCAAGATAGTAGACGAAAACCAAGTCATTGCAGTAGAAGATCTAAATGTCAAAGGCATGGTACGCAACCACTGTCTAGCCAAAGCAATTAGCGATGCTGGCTGGGGGATGTTCGGAACAATGCTCAAGTACAAAGCTGAGAAAGATGGGAAAACCTATATTGAGGTTGAGCGATTTTTCCCTAGCTCCAAAACTTGCAATAATTGTCTGCACAAAGTATCCGAGATGCCTTTGGATGTTCGTCATTGGGATTGTCCTAAATGTAAATCTCGAAACGATCGCGACGTGAATGCGGCAAAAAATATCAGAGATGAAGCCTTGCGGTTTTTGGCATTAGGAACGAGTGCTGCTGCCAGTGGAGGGAATGTAAGTCGTGGTGGCAAGATTTCGGTCTTGTCGAACGCGGTTCCCCTTGAAGCTGGAAGCCCGCTCTCTACCCGATAGGGTGAGAGTCGGGTAGTTCACATCGAGATTCACTAGCCTGGATCGTGGCACAGGCATCTTCCCTGTGTCCTGAATTGTGGCACAGGCATCTTCCCTGTGTTGCATCTACTCTTAACAATCTAAAAACTTTGATTTTTGCCAAAACTCTCCTGTTTAACTCTCCCTCTCCGGCGAGTCATCACCAGCGAACCGGCGACTAAAACCAACCCCGCCAGCATTGAAGGCTCAGGAATTTTCACCGGCCCAGCCGCCCGGTTTACCGTTCCCGAGTTCGGGCTCGGTAAAATTGTACCTTGCGCGGATTGACCAGTCAGAGCCAGCAGCAAATGTTCTGAACCCTGCGATGAAGTGGCAGTAGAAACGGCACTGACATTAGCTGCAAGGGCAGCTTGACCGCCGGAAATAAGGGTAGTTGCCGCCAATAGAATTCCGGCGGCAGGTGGCAATAATGTGCGAGCAAAAAAGGTGGGCATTAGATATTACCTGTTTGGCATTTTGTCGATCGAACTAAATACTTTCACGATTAATTTGCTTTACATACCCTGTCTCGACCACTTTCGCAACCCACCCAACCGCTTAAAAATTTAAGATTTATTTTATAGTTGAGATGATTCAGATTTCCGGGCTGTAGTTTCAACTAAGTCACCAATCAAAAACCTAAAATCAATGGGAGTCCCTGACTCAATCATAAACTGCTCAATCCCAAATCGTAAATCCCAAATTCCAAATTGATTAACTTCAGCTATATATTTGCAATGCGATCGACTTTTAGGTTGCCCATCGCCGGCAATAGCACCGGTACTTTAACCTCAATTATAGCTCTACGACGACTGACAACGGTCTCAGACATCGTTCCCCGACAACGACCGCAGGGTGGAGATTTACTGGTACGGCGTTGATTATAAACAATCACTTCCAGGTAGGAAGTGATCTCACCCCCGTTCTTTATCAAATCTTTAAACTACTTCATGTTTTGTCAACAAACTGTAAAGCTGTCAAAATATAGATAGCAAATCTCAGCCAAAATTAGGTAACATCCTCGTGAGTAACACCAGCAACTTCCGCGAAGCCGTGCGCGAGGCCAAAAACCACGCGCTGGTTGGCCCCAACGTCATCGCTAACGCTCTCCCCTTCGTGGGCGGCGGACTTGTCTTAACTGCTGTCGGCACCTACGGCGGCCTCGGAGTCATCCGCAACTATCCCGGTATCTTCTTTCCCACGTTTATTGCTGCGATCGTCCTAGAATTAATTCTGTTCTTCGTCGCCAGCGCCGCCGCCGAACAAAACAACAAAAACACCGCCTTGCCCCTGCTGGCTACCTACAGCCTGCTTTCCGGCTACACCCTCAGCGGATTGGTATTTACAGCCCTCAGAACCCAAGGCGTCGGCATCGGCGGCATCGGTTTTGCAGCCCTCGGCTGCGGCATTACTTTCATCGCCGCCCGCCAAATAGGCTCCAACTTGTCGGAAGCAGACGGCATGGCCCTCACCAAGACTATCAGTTTAGGTGTCATTGCTTTGTTAGTAGTCGTTGGCGGTCAATTTCTGCTGTCGCTGTTTGGCGTTTACACCCCAACTTGGTTGGAAATTGGCATTTCTGGCATCGGCGTGTTTATATTTGCTGGTGCTGCGATCGTCGATTTTTACATCTTACCCCGCACCTACCACGACGACCAGTATTTGCCCGCCGCCCTGTCGATGTACTTGACTTACATCAACTTGTTCATCTTCATTCTGCGCCTGATGATTGCTCTCAACGGTCGCGATTAATCATTGAAAGTTTAGCTTAAAAACAACCGCAGCGCGATCGACATCCGGCTGCGGTTTTTTATTACCTTGACAATTCCCGCTTGCATCCGCGTTCATCCGCGTTCATCCGCGGTCAAAAAATATTTTTTAGTATTTGTGGCACAACAAGTGAGCCACAAGCTAAGATTAATATAATCACCCACAACGCTGGAGAAATCACAGTGGAAATTCTAGAGACCAAACACAATATCGAAATTTTGTGCGATCGACTAACCAACCTACAAGACTGTCTTTGACTCAGCCTTAACCGCCGAAAGCCAAAAGTTACAACAGCTAGCAGCACAGCCGGAATCTGGCAAAAGCATCAAGACAGTTGAACGACCACTCCAAGAACTAGACGCACTCCAATCCTATCAGGCAAAACTCAACCAGTGCCAAACAATTTTGGCAGATGCTACAGCAGCACTGGAGTTACTCGAATTTCAAGCAGACGACGAACTAGAGCAAGAACTTCAAACTAATTTAGCTCAACTAAACCACTCTCTCCAAGAGTATGAAATAGAGCAATCCTTGAGCGGGCCTTGCGACAAAAATGGAGCCTACCTCATAATTAAGGCCGGAACAAACGGTATCGATGCTCAATACTGGGCAGAAATGTTGCTCAGAATGTATATTATGTGGGGACTAAGCCGAGGCTACCAAGTTGCGGACGTTGAATCTTCCCCAGCGCCTGAAATAGGAATTATTTCTACAACCTTGGAAATAGACGGACGTTACGCTTGCGGCTATCTCAAGTCAGAAACCGGAATACACCGACTTAAACGGAAATCGCCTTTTAATATTACCATAATGCGACTCTCTTCTACAGCGACGGTGGAAATTTTGCCAATGTACGTGCAATTGGAGATTGCACAGCAGGATTTAAGAGCCATATTACCCAATCTCAATCAGAATACTAACGGAACCAAAGCATGGGTGAAAATTGTGCATATTCCTACTGGTATTTCTGCCATTTGTGACGGATGTCGCACTCAAATGCAAAATAAAGACAAGGCTTTGGCGGTTCTCAAGAGCAAACTGTTTGCTATTATGCAAAGGCAAGGAGTTCAGCAGCTTGCAGACATTCAGTGCGATCGGCTAAAAACATTCCTCAACCAACCAATTCGAGAATATCAATTTGCCAGCGACAGCGCAAACCAGGACAAAGTTCTGGATTTCCGTACAGGAATCGAAACAACAGCCGTCGCCGAGGTACTCGACGGCAAGATTGACCCATTCATCAAAGCTGGTCTGCTGCTGAAAAATTGATTTGCACAGATTGAACCCAATTTCAGCTAAAATCGACAAGACACCACAAAACTAGGAGAACTCACAGTGGAAGTTCTAGACATCAAACACGATATTGAAACATTGTCCGATCGACTGGGTACCACCCAGGACTATCTTTGACATCCCCGCACTCACAGCCAAAATCCAAGATTTAGAGCAAATCTGCGCCCAACCGGCATTCTGGGACGACCAAGAACAAGCTCAAGGAACCCTCCAAGAACTGAATGACTTCAAATCTCATTTAGACCAATACCACGGCTGGCAGACTAGCCTAGAAGACGCTAGAGCTATTTTAGAACTGCTGGAGTTAGACGCAGACGAGTCCCTGTTCCAAGAAGCCTCATCGAGTCTTTCCCAATTAACCCGCGAACTTGACCAGTGGGAACTGCAACAATTACTGTCGGGGCCCTACGACGAAGGCGGCGCCGTTTTGACAATTAACGCCGGGGCCGGCGGTACAGATGCTCAAGATTGGGCCGAAATGCTGCTGCGGATGTACACCCGCTGGGGTGAAAGTCAGGGTTACAAGGTACATTTAACCGAGATTTCTGAGGGAGAGGAAGCAGGTGTTAAATCTGCCTCTTTGGAAATTGTCGGCCGCTACGCTTACGGCTACATGAGGTCGGAAAAAGGTACTCACCGTTTGGTGAGAATTTCGCCGTTTAACGCTAATGACAAGCGTCAAACAAGTTTTGCGGGCGTTGAAGTGATGCCGGTGCTCGATCGATCCGTTAAACTGGATATTCCAGAAAAAGATTTGGAAGTCACGACTTCTCGCGCAGGCGGCAAGGGCGGACAAAATGTTAACAAGGTAGAAACGGCTGTCCGCATCGTTCACCTTCCGACTGGTTTAGCCGTCCGCTGTACCGAAGAACGCAGTCAGTTGCAAAATAAAGAAAAAGCTCTCGCCTTACTCAAAGCTAGGCTGTTGGTGGTTGCTAGGGAACAGCGCGCCGCCGAAATTGCCGAGATTCGCGGCGATATGGTAGAGGCGGCTTGGGGCAACCAAATTCGCAACTACGTGTTTCACCCCTATCAAATGGTCAAGGATTTGCGGACTGGAGTGGAAACAACTGCCGTCTTAGATGTGATGAACGGCGAATTAGAGCCGTTTATTCAAGCTTACCTGCGCCAGGAAAATCAGTTGGTCAGTTGACAGTTGACAGTTGACAGTTGACAGTTGGTCAGTATCCGCTCAATAGCTCGGGGTAGACTACTGCGTTTGGAACGATTTTGCGATATTTAACGCTCATCATTGAGCGATTTACCCCGATTTATTGAGCGGATACGTTGGTCAGTTGGTCAGTAGTCAACTGTCAACTGTCAATTAACTGTCAACTGTCAATTGTCAACTATCAACTGAATGAAGAACCTATTTTCTGGTATAATTTTGGGGTTTTGGTCGATCGCCCGACATCCAACAGGTCGCGCCGCCAGAAATCTTGATATGATAAAACTTGATCTAACGAACCAAAGGAGAAAGAATGACCCAAGTTGTAATCGGCGAAAATGAAGGGATTGAGTCAGCCCTACGACGGTTTAAGCGACAAGTTTCCAAAGCGGGAATTTTTCCCGACATGAGAAAGCACCGCCACTTTGAAACCCCCCTCGAAAAGCAGAAGCGCAAAGCTATTGCTAGAAGGACTAAGAGACGCTTCCACCGCAACAACAAACCCTAGAACTAGCACTAAATTGATTCGGCACATATAATGCCTTGCGATTCTAGTACCGCAGCGACTCGGAGAATCACCGCTTCGCTGTAGGGAGCACCAATAATTTGTACCCCCAAGGGCAAAGCGCCGGGCCGCTGTACGGGCACGCAAAGCACCGGCAAGCCTATAAATGATAGGGGTTGGGTGAACAGTCCCAGATTAGGACGCACTCTTGTTTCTTGTCCGGCGATGACCATTTTCTCGACGCCAATTTCAGGAGCTGCGATCGGCGTGGCGGGTGCGAGAATGATATCTGTATGTTGGAATATTGCACGAATTTGAGACCGATACCACTGTCTGAATCTCTGTGCTTGCACGTACCATGTCGCAGGAATCAGGGTTCCAGCCAAAAAACGATCGCGCGTGGCGGGATCGAAGTCTTGAGGGCGCGTCCGCAAATTCTCCAAATGCAAGTTTCCACCCTCGCAAGCAGTTATTATAAACGCTGCCGCCCTCGCGCGATCGGATTCCGGTATGCTGACAGTTGCAAGCCCCCCGATTTTTCGGGGGTTTGTTGTTGTTGTTTCCGTCTCAATACCACAATTCAAGACATTTGTCAAGGTTCGGGCAACTATTTCTACAGCATCCATAGCTTCCGGTTCGGCCCCAGTAGCGAAATAGCCGTCAGCAAAAGCAATTCGCAATCCTTCAATTCCTGTATTTAACTGTGGCGAGGTAAGTTCTGGCGGGCGTTGAGTGCAAACTGGATCGCGAGAATCTGGGCCTTGCAGGATATCATACAGTAGCGCGATGTCTCGGAGCGATCGCCCGAACGGCCCCACGCAATCCAAACTACTCGAAAACAAAAAAGCACCGGCCCTTGACAAACGGCCGTAAGTAGGCTTAAAGCCAAACACACCGCACAAAGCAGCGGGTACGCGGATGGAACCGTTAGTATCGGAACCGAGGGTGAAGGGTACTAAACCGGCGGCCACTGCTGCTGCGGAACCGCCGCTGGAACCGCCGGCGATGCGCGCAGTATCGTGAGGATTGCGAGTTGGGCCGTAATGGCTGTTTTCGGTGACGAAACCGTAGGCGTACTCATCCATGTTGAGCGTGCCTACAAGCACAGCCCCGGCTTGTCTGAGTCGGGCGACCCCCGCCGCGTCTTGGCTCGCCGGAGGGTTGTCAGCGTTGATTTTTGACCCTGCTAGAGTGGTAATTCCGCTGACATCGAACAAGTTTTTGACCGCGAAGGGAACGCCTGCTAAAGGGCCTGGGTTTTCGTTGCGCGCGATCGCATTATCTATCTTTTCGGCTGCTGCGATCGCACTTTCTGCGGTGATGGCAGTAAAGCAATTGAGTGTTTTATCTCGATCGGCAATTCGTTCTAAAGCAGCATTTACAACCGCTGTCGCTGCAATTTTACCACTTTTAACAGCGGATGCTGTAGCGACTGCATCCGCTCCTGCTAAAAATTTGGCTTCATCTGCGTTCATCGGCGGTAAAAAATCTAAGGTTCAAACACTGGTGCAGCTTCGATTTCTGGGGGTAAGGGGAATTCTGTAACGAGTCGGGCGATCTGCACTATCCTCTCGAAGTTTACCACAACGCCGGGGCGATGTTCCGGTTTGATGGGTAAGTTTATCAGTTCAGCGGTGCGATCGACATATTCTTCTATATTTGTCATTTTTCTATTTTCCCTTATCAGTGCGGCGGGGTGCGATCGATTATTTTATTGTAATGGCGATCGGGCTGTCATTTATTATCGCTCAGTTTTTTGTATTCCTCGGATTGTCGGATATCATCTAAAGGTGATTTTGGCTCTGGTGGTTCATCAGGACAAAACTTTATGGATGTCTGCGTTTTCCAAGACTGCAAAGTTGCATTGACTTCTATCTTAAGCTTTCCTTTTTGCCAACCCTTAGAACCAATTTTTAGAATTTGACAATCAATTCCTTCTTGAGGCGATTTCCAGTTTATATCCCCTCCCATAATTTTTGTTTCTTCGTTAATCGACAGATATTGTATCCACTGAATTATCGACTGCTCACGCTTGTTAGTTTCTGCTATATAAGTCTGAACCATTATCTTGTAAAACTTGCTAGCTGTTAGCTCTTTCAAGTGACGAACAGTAAAAGTAGCTTTCCCCAATAACAAAACATCATCTTCGCCGTCTAGTGTCTCATAGCTTGTATTGATTTTAACTTTTTCTTCCATTTTATTTTACCAATTTCTGCTCTTTGATATTTTATACCATTTCAAGCTATCTTAGTCAATCTGGTTAACAAAATCAATTTACTCTCGTACTTTCCCCAACTCAAACACTGACAGTTTCCCGCAACTTCTCAACGGCGACATCTAAGGGAGGCAAATCAAAAACCTCAGCATCCATCAATTCCTTAACCTTATCAAAAATTTCCACCTCCGCCTCTTCTTGGTCTGTCAGCTTATCATAAAAATAAGCGTCAGTAAACCACTGCTCAAAAGCAAACCTTAACACCCCATTCGGCTCAAGCATAAACTGCCAATACTTAGAAACTCGGTTATCAACTACTTCAAACAGCGGTGCCGGAGTCTGTATGGGATAATAGGTGTAATTATCATCACAAATATAGTACCAAACTCTTCCCTGCCACGATCGGATTGCATAAACAACATATTCCTTGCCAACTGTCAACGGCAATTCAACCTTTTTAGTATAACCTCGGGCAGGATCAATATAATTTTCCGGTAGAAGTTCTCCAGTATTAGCAATACAGCGAACAATCATAACTTGTATACCTATAAATTCTTAGGGGCTATTTTAGGATATTGTCGTTTAAACTTTAATTCAACTTGTTGCAAAATTTCCCTGTTTTCAAACCAGTGCACTTGTACGGAAGCTCCATTAATTACAAAAGCCTGAATGCTGGTTATTTTGTACCAGTCTTCGGGATTACCTCCATAGAGGGCAACCAGTCTGGAAACATCCCCTAGTATATCGTCAGATCCGCCCTGAATGGCTCTACAATTACCAGCTTTAGCATCTTGCAGTAGCAGTTGCTCTAGTAAATTTCTCGGACTCTCATCGGGAATAGCACCTTGCTTCATAGTTTAACAGTTTCCGATGTCATTTGTTGAAAAAGTATGTGAATCACACGAAAAAGACTAAATTGAACTTCTCTCTTTCTCAACTCAAACACTGACAGCTTCCCGCAATTTTTCAACGGCGACATCTAAGGGAGGCAAATCAAAATTCTCAGCATCCATCAATTCCTTAACCTTATCAAAAATCTCAACCTCCGCCTCTTCCTGATCCGTCAGCTTATCATAAAAATAAGGATCGGTAAACCACTGTTCAAATGCTATCATCAAGAATCCATTGGGCGAAAGTTTAAACCGCCAATACTTAGAAACTCTGTCATCAACCACTTCAAACAGTGGCGCCGGATTCTGCATGGGATAATAGCTGTAATTATCATCGCAGATATAATACCAAATAGTTCCCCGCCATTCTCTAAAAGCATAAACAACATATTCACGACCTACCGTTAATGAGAACTGTAGTTGTCTTGTGTAACCTATAGTAGGTTCTATGTAATCATCAGGAAGCAATGCACCTGTATTAGCGATACAGCGAATTATCATATTTTTTTCTTTCCTAATTACAGATTCTTGGGAGCTATTTTCGGGTACTGACGTTTGAACTTGTACTCTACATTTTCCTGAGTCTGACTATTCCGAAACCAATGAACTTGTACAGACGCTCCATCAATCATAAAAGACTGAATGCTGGTCATTTTATACCAATGTTCAGGATATCCACCATAGATTGCCACAAGTCTGGGAGCATCTCCCAGCATATTATTCACTCCGCCTTGAATACCTTTGCTATTTCCAGCAACTGCATCTTGCAGAAGCAGTTGCTCTGGCAAGTTTCTCGGACTCTCATCGGGAATAGCACCTTGACTCATAGTTTAGCAGTTTCAGAGGTCAGTTGTTATTAGCGAGTTTTTTGTACTCTTCAGATTGGCGGATGTCATCTAGAATAGATTCTGGTTCGGCAGGTTCATCAGGACAAAAATCACAACTTATTTGCACTTCCACGCTAGAGAAATTAAATTTTAAATAGGCTTTTACTCTTAGCTTACCTTTTTGCCAAGCTTGGGAACCGATTTTGAGAAGCTGACAGGTCATTCCTGCAGGAGGAAAAATCCATTGACCTTTATCTACTTTTAGATCTAGTTCACCAATAGAGCAATCATAAAACAATTTAAAAAACATTCTTACCTCTCGCGAGTTGGGTATTATTTCATTAAGGTTTTTAGCAAGCTTCTGTCGCATTAGGTCTTTAAATCTTTCAACTGTAAAAGTATCTTTCTCTATAAGCAAAATATCTGTATCGCACTCTAGGTCTTGAAACTTAGCGTTCATATGTGTTTGAAGGATTAATTTTATCTAAAAGCTATCATTTTTTACGATATTAGTCAAGGTTGCTTTTCCAGCTAAAACCCTTGATATTTTATATCGATAAAGTTGTTGTTTGTACAGCGCACTACTAAAAAAAACCGCAAGTTGACAGTCAGAAAAAACAAGTTTTTGCTGGGACAGTTTCCGCTAGCAACTTACCCCGCGAAATCACATACCGAACCGCAGCGCGCCTCCTAATTGCATCATAACAATCCTCAGCATCCAACACAATCAAATTTGCAGGTTTCCCCGCATCTATCCCATAATTATCATCTCCCAGATAGAGAGTTTTAGCACCGTTGACAGTGACCATATTAAAACAAGCTGCAATCTCAGCCATTCCCGTCATCTGACAAACATGAACCGCCATGTGAGCCACATCTAACATATTTCCCGTACCCAAACTGTACCACGGATCTTGCACGCAGTCGTGTCCAAAACTGACATTCAAACCATGCTGCCATAACTCCTTAACCCGCGTCACTCCGCGACGTTTCGGATAAGTATCCGCGCGGCCTTGCAATGTGATATTAATCAAAGGATTGGCAATAAAATTGATGTGCGATTTTTGCAAAATTCCCATCAGCTTAAACGCATAGGCATTATTGTAAGAACCGAAAGCCGTCGTGTGGCTAGCAGTCACCCGCGAACCCGCACCTGTTCTAATCGCACAAGCTGCCACTACCTCCAAAAATCTCGACTGTTCGTCATCAATTTCATCGCAGTGGACATCTATTAATTTATTGTATTTTTCCGCAAGTTCAAATATGCGGTGAACCGACTTAACTCCATCTTCCCGCGTTAACTCATAATGGGGAATTCCACCCACAGCATCCGCACCCATATCGAGAGCTTTTTCTAAAAGTTTGTCGTTTTCAGGACTCCCGTAAATCCCGTCTTGCGGAAAAGCCACAACTTGCAAAGTCATCCAATCTTTGACTTCTTCTCGTACTTCCAAAAGTCCTTGCAAAGCAGTCAGCGTCGGTTCGCTAACATCAGCGTGACTCCTGACAAACAAAATCCCTTGAGATGCTTGCAACCTTAAAGTTTCAATCGCCCGTTTTTTGACATCATCCAGAGTTAAACCTTGCTTGCGTTCACCCCAAATTTGAATTCCCTCAAACAAAGTGCCGCTTTGATTCCATCGCGGTTCCCCGCAGTCAAAGCAGAATCGAGATGAATGTGCGACTCCACAAACGGAGGACTAACTAATTTCCCTTGAATGTCGATTTCCTGTTCGCCCAGTCCAGAGATGCGCGGCGATACCGCAACTATTGTATCATCCTCGATCGCAATATCCACCGTTTCGCGATCGCCCGCACCCAACAAACGACATCGGCGCAGAACCATGCTATACTTTTGTTCACACATCCTATTTATTTCTTTCTCTTCCATCTCTTCCTCTGTGCCCTCTGCGCCCTCTGCGGTCAAAAAATCTTACTCAAAAAAACAACCCATAACGAAAAATAATCACCAGGAAGAAAGCGCAACGACAAATCACCAACATTAGACAATCTCAAACTCCAGATTGTGATGCTTCACCAAATCAAAGCTAAAATGGTCAACCACATTAGTATCGCTCAACTCCAGATTATAAAAATCCACAAAATCAGCATCAAAATAAGGCCCCGCGTGCCAAGTCCCCACATCTAACTTAATAAAACAATCACCCGGAATCCGAAAAGCAACAATATCCTCCAAACTAGGTCGATCGCTATCCCCAGGAGGCGCAACAGCCATCAACCAATCCTTCCCTTCCAGAGAACCCAAACACTGAGTACATTCAACGTGCCGCGTAATTTTACCAAACTTGCGACCCTTCTCGTGCAACCGCATAATGTAAAATCTAGGAATGCCATTTTGCAAATTTAACTTAGCATCCTCATCATCAAAAGACTTGCCATCAAAACTCGCAGAAATAACTTGACCGTAACTCCGAAAATTCTCCGATGTTATCCATTGTGCCGGCAATTGCTTCATTGAAACTGATGTACTCATAAATCCCAACACCTCCTCACTCATTTCATCAAAAACATAATACAAATACTCCTCTATCTCTCTTCTCTGCGCCCTCTGCGCCCTCTGCGGTTAAAAAAATCTAATTCACTCGATCGCCCAAAACACCCTTACAATCAAAATTAGAACACTGCTGCAAAAAACGAACCGCAATATCAGGGTTCGCACCCCAGTGCAAATGCAAATAAGCAGCGTGCACCCCATAAACCCCCCAACCTTCAGCAACCGCCTCAACTTCTCCCCGTTTGCCGTACCTCCAACTGTGATAAATTGGATTAGTTGGTTCCACTGTTAAATGCGATCGATGAAACTCATGTCCCCAAACCACATCCCCCGCAGTTAACACCAAACTATCTCCCACCGCCACAGCTTCTCGATATCCCAGAGTCAAACGCTTTCCCATCGCAGCCACAGCCGGCAAAACTCCCACTCCTTGCCAAGAATTCCCGTCGAAGTCTACAATCGAATCGCACAAGTACATCAAACCGCCGCACTCCGCATAAGTCGGCATTCCCGAAAAAATCGCACTTCTGACAGCATCCCGAATTAAAACATTACCGCTTAATTCCCCAGCAAACACTTCGGGAAAACCACCGCCAAAATACAACCCCTGCACATTCTCAGGAAAAACCGAGTCATCCAACGGACTCCAAAATACCAACTCGGCGCCCAACTCTTCCAGCAAATCAAGATTGTCCTGATAGTAAAAATTAAAAGCCCGATCGCGCGCAACTGCAATCCTCACCGAAAACTTTTTTTCCAAACAGTTGACAACATCATCTTTTTTAGTTACAATTGAGTAAGGGAGACTGTATCTACCCAAAAGTTGCTCAGACCCCTCACCCCCCCCATGAGGAGTTGCAGCCAATAAAGGTAAAAGTTGCTCCCAGTCAAAACTAACAGCAGCCAAATCAGCCAATTTATCGATCGCACCGTGAAGATGCGGCAACTCCTCGGCCGGAATCAAACCCAAATGCCGATCGGGAATCGTCACAGCCTCATCCCTACGCAAAACTCCTAAAATCGGTAAATTGAGCGGTTCCAGAGCATCTGTCAGCAGATCCAAATGTCGATCGCTCGCCACCCGATTGAGCACCAAACCCGCGAACTTAAGATTTGGGTTAAAAGAACGAAAACCGTGGGCGATCGCAGCCACAGAACCAGAAAGCCGGCTGCAATCTATCACAAACAATATCGGCAAATTCAACAAATAAGCAACATGAGCCGTAGAAGCAAAGGAAATAGGATAATTTTGTTCTTCTTCCCTCTTCTCTCTTCCCTCTTCCCTCTTCCTTCTTCCTTCTTCCTTCTTTGGAGAAACCCCATCAAATAAACCCATTACCCCTTCAACCAAAGCACAATCGACATCTTGAATGTGGCGGGAAAAACACTTTTTTACATAAGATTCAGACGTTAAAACCGGGTCTAAATTCCGACAGGGGCGGCCAGTCACAAAAGCATGAAACATCGGGTCAATGTAGTCAGGGCCGACCTTAAAAGATTGCACGTTCAAGCCGCGGCGGATTAAATAAGCTAAAAGGGCGATCGTTACAGTAGTCTTTCCTGCCCCGCTTCGTTCGCCAGCAATTACTAAAGCCATAGTTCTAGTTAGTTACAATAAATACTGAAAACAGATAGTTGATAAAGTTATGAGTGTAGCTCTCTCATCTATTAAATAATGCTTTAACGAACCGCGAAGACACGAAGAACGCGAAGAAAGAAAGAAGAATATAAAGTAGAGCAGACATTGCCTGCTCTACTTTATATTAACTCAATTCCTTCTTCCTTATTCTATCCGTTACATCCGTTACATCCGTTACTTGCATCCGTTGCCGAACTTCTCTTTACCTCTTAGCCAACTTCAGCATTTGAGCCGTCACCGCCAAACTTTCCTCGTACAGCATATCCCGGCCCCAACTCTGCAAGTGCTGGCCCAGCAACTGTTCCGTCACCTGATCGAACAGAGGAGTCACCTGGTTAAATCGATCGGTTTGAGCGCCTCCCTTCATTTCCATCCGCATACAGCCCCCCGTTTCCGAACACAGAACCGTACCGCAGGCCGCTTTCTCGTTCGTAGAATTTAAACGCAGAGCAATTAAATCGCCGGGGACATCGCCCGTATCGGCAATCGGAATCGCAGCTAACTCGGCTTCTACAACCCGTTCGTCCGCACCTGCGAATTTAATGCGCTTAATTTGGTAATCGCCCTCTTCTTGCTTGAAAGCAACCGGACGCCACTGAAGCCGGCTCGCCAGCCAGCCCAAATACATCAGCGCTTGAGTAGAATTGCCTTGTTCGTAATCGATCGTCACTCGATCGATCTCCCGAATTGCCGCCCTACGTTCCGGCGGATCGAAGGCCTCGGCAGCCAACTCCTGCCACGCCGCCAGCCTGCGCCAATTCAAATCCGCGATCGGAATTCCTTCCTCGATCAGACTTTGCATCAACAGCAATTCCGCTTCAGACTCGGCAAAACTGCTAGAGTCGATAATCACAGAACTGCTAGTTGCCGCCAGCCGCTGGAACAAACCTCGATCGGCATCGGGATTCGCTTTCCACCATAACAAAGTCGGCAAATCCGCGATCGTCAGCGCTGTCACGATCGCGCTCACCCGTTCCAGAGCAGCTTCCGTACCCCGCAGCGTAATATACTCGCAGCAGATCAGATTGCCGCTGCCGCGCTTGTGCACCGGACAGTAAGCAGCCACTTGAGCCTGCACGCCCGTATCTTCTCCCGCCGTCGGGCACAGAGCAATAATCCGGCAGGGATTCGCAGCTACGATCGCATCAGCCACCCCCGAACCCCCGGAACCCAAGCCACTCGAACCCAAAAGCTCTCCCTTGGCATTTTTGCGAGCCACTTCTTCGCGCAACATCGCCAACAATTCAGCGCTAGGTTTGCCACTTCTGGGCATTCCGTAAGCTTTTTGAGCAGCCCTGATGCTAGATGCCGTCATCGGCCCGCTAATACCATCGACAGGCCCGTCATAAAATCCCAGATCCGCCAATAATTGCTGGGTTTCTTCCGGTTCGTACACGACAAAAGTAAAAGTTGCTGCCCTAGTCGCGATCGGAAAATCGCCCTTCGATCCTGATTCTCTGTAACTTTCCCAGATTTTACTCAGTTCTGCCTCTATTTGGTCGATCGACACATCTTTAGGGTTTTGCAGCGAAACCAGAGGCGGAGCTTTCATCGGTGTCATCGTCATCGGTTTTTTCTCCTTTCTTATTGGTTATTGGTTATTGGTTATTGGTTATTGGTCATTGGGCATCGGGCATCGGGCATCGGGCATCGGACATTGGTCATTGGTCATTGGTCATTGGTCATTGGTCATTGGTCATTGGTCACAACTGCTATCACGCAAGAGTTCCCGAACATTAGGATTACTAAATTAGTCCTTGATGATTCTTAAGTTAGCAACTCTTACCTAATGACAACTAACAACTAACAACTAACAACTAACAACTGACAACTGACAACTGACAACTGACAACTGACAATTGACTTTTAAAGTCGTCGCCACTTGCGGCCGTCTCTGTTAATCATTAATTCTGCTTCTGCCGGTTCCCAAGTACCAGCTTCATATTTAGGAACCAAACTTTGGTCGTTGGAAGATTCCCAAGCCATCAGCGCCGGAGTTACCACCCGCCAAGCTTCTTCCACTTCATCAGAACGGGTAAACAAAGTTTGGTCGCCCAGCATACAATCAATCAACAGGCGATCGTAAGCATCCGAAGATGTCACCCCAAACGAAGCACCATAACTAAAATCCATATCCACCGTCCGCGTCCGCAAATCTGGCCCCGGCATTTTCGCCTCAAACCTCAGCGAAATCCCCTCATTGGGATGCACCCGCATCGTCAAAACGTTAGGAGTAGTTTGTTGGGCCGCCGACTGAAAAATTAACAGCGGCACTTCCCGAAACTGAATTGCAATTTCGCTAACTTTTTTCGGCAACCGCTTACCAGTCCGCAGGTAGAAAGGCACTCCCTGCCATCGCCAGTTGTCAATCATAAACTTCATCGCCACAAAAGTCGGCGTTGTCGAGTTGGGAGCAACCCCCGGTTCTTCGTGATAACCCGGCACGGGTTTGCCTTTCATCCACCCTGCGGAATATTGACCGCGAATCGCGGAAAACTCTAAGTTATTCAAATCCGCCAAGCGAGTTGCTTGCAGAACTTTCATCTTTTCGGTGCGGATGCTGTCAGCATCGAGGGAGTTTGGCGGTTCCATCGCCGTCAGACAGAAAATCTGCATCAAGTGGTTTTGCAGCATATCCCGCAACGCCCCAGAGGATTCGTAGTAACCGGCCCGGTCTTCTACGCCCACAGTTTCTGCAACCGTAATTTGTACGTGATCCACAAATTGCCTGTTCCACAGCGGTTCAAAAATCGCGTTCGCAAACCGGAACACCATCAAATTTTGAACCGTTTCTTTACCCAAATAGTGGTCGATCCGGTAAACTTGCTGTTCTTGGCAAACCTGCTGCACCACACGGTTGAGAGCTTTTGCCGAACTCAAGTCGCGGCCGAAGGGTTTTTCAATTACCAAGCGATGTTTTATTGGATCGGCAAGCATTTGAGCTGCGCCCAGTTGCCGAATTGCTTCTGGGAAAAAGTTCGGAGAAACGGACAGATAAAAGATGTGATTGCCGCGGGTTCTCCTTTCTTCATCGAGTTCGGCTAAGAAAGCTTTGAGTTTTTGATAGCTTTCGGGGTTATCAATGTCGCCGGGACAGTAGTACAAACCTTTGGCGAAATCTTGCCACAATTCCTCATTGCTAATACCGCCGCCAAATTCTTCGATGCCTTCCCGCATTTGTTCTCGGAAGTAATCGTGACTCCAGGGACGGCGGGCCACACCCACGACGGTAGTTTCTGGTGGTAAACGCCGATCGAGCTTCATCTGATAAATTGCTGGTACCAGTTTGCGCTGGGTGAGATCGCCGGAAGCTCCAAATATCACCAGAATTTGCGGTTCCGGCATCCGTTCTTTTCGCAAACCAACCCGCAGTGGATTTTCAAGTATCGTTACCATTTATTTTCCTTGTTCTAGTGCTGTTAATCTTGCCAGTACAGCATGATAATTTGCCGTCATTTCTGCTAATTGCTGGGTCAGAGAGTTGATCTGCCCTTCATATTCGGCTTTGACTTCCGCCCGGATTTCCTCTCTGAGTTCCGCTATAACTTCCGCCCGGATTTTAACCCTTTCAGCAGCTAGTCGAACTTCCCAATCTTTATCTCGTTGTCGCAGTTCAGCTTTTAGCTGCCTGTTTTCGGCTCGAAGTTGCTCCATTTCCAACGCCACAGCAGCAGCACGCCGATCCCTCTCTCTGTTTTGCTCTCGGATTTGCTGTCTGAGGCGTTGATTGTCCGATCGCAATTTTTCCAATTCTGAAGCAGTATCCTTGGGAGTTCGCCCGCTTCCTAGCGATGGAAATCGCTGTTCAACCAAACGCTGAACTGCTGCACCAGTAGGAATCCCGTTGGGCGATGACTCTACTGCTTCTTGCCAAATTTCTAGCTGTACCTCGGGGGGCAATCCCTTTAATGGGCGGATTTGATATTCTTTAACAAGGGAATTGTGTACGTTCGTACACAAATTTTCCATAATCTCAGCCGCGTCAATGAACTGATAAGCTCTTCGTTTCGTGATTCCCCACTTTTCGTGGCAATAAGCCTCAAAATTCTTGTGGGTTTCCCGGTACAGTTTTTGTTCCCGAATTTCCTCAAGGGCTTTGCCAACTTCGTAAAAAGTATGAAGTCCTTGTTCTACGATCGATTCGAGTTGTTGAAGCCTCGCCCGTTCAGCGATATCCAGTTGGGCGTTGACTTCCTCGCTTTGTTGAATGGTATGGGGAGTTAACATAACACTTCTTTAGCAGTCAGGTATGAAAAATCAGGAATTTGCGGACTTGATATTCTTTGACAAGGGAATTGTGTACGTTCGTACACAAAATATTCTTTGACAAGGGAATTGTGTACGTTCGTACACAAATTTTCCATAATCTCAGTCGCGTCAATAATTGGGGACGAGCATTTAATCAGGATTCAGGAGCCAAAACGATTATGTGTTCAGACTCCTGAGAGTTTCTGCCCTTACCGATACCAAATCGGCGAACTATACGGGTGCGAGCCTCTTAACTTTCTCTTCCAAGGAATCCATCAGGGATTGGAAGGGGCTGACGAATTTCTCGATCCCGTCCAGGAGCAAGTCTTCCATCACTTTGTCCAAGTTGATGTCGATGTCGGGATCTTTGAGACTTTCGATCAGACTGTAAGCTTCTGCAACGTTATTCTCAATCCGGGGCGCGACATCGCAGTGATCGAAACAAGCTTCAACGGTGTTCGGTGGCAAAGTGTTCACCGTATCGGGGCCGATTAGCTCATCCACATACATCACATCGCTGTAGTTGGGGTTTTTAGTGCTGGTACTCGCCCACAGCAGTCGCTGCACTTCGGCTCCCTTTGCTGCTAATGCTTGCCAACGATCGCTCGCGACGATCTCTTTATACTTCTGGTAAGCTACCTTGGCATTGGCGATCGCAATTTTCCCCTTCACTGCTTCCAGTTTGGCTTTGGTGGAAATATCTGTGACGTTTTTGAGTTTCTCGTCAATCTTGCCGTCAATATTGATGTCGATCCGGCTCAAGAAGAAACTGGCAACAGAAGCGATGTTGCTCACATCCAAACCCTTAGCTGCCCGCGCTTCCAAACCGCGAATGTACGCCCAGAAAGTTTCGACGTAGCTGTCAACAGAGAACAGCAAAGTCACGTTAACGTTAATCCCCTCGCTGATGACTCGTTCCACTGCCGGCAATCCTTGAGCAGTTCCCGGAATCTTGATCATCACATTTGGTTTGCCGATCGCCTGATAATAGCGCAAGGCTTCGCTAATTGTACTTTCTGTGTCATTCGCGATCGTCGGTGGCACTTCGATACTGATGTAACCGTCCAAACCCTTCGACTCTGCGTAAACCGGGGCGAAGATGTCGCAAGCGTTGCGGATATCTGCAAATACCAGAGATTCGTAAATCTCTAGCACAGATTTGCCAGCCCGGATGCCCGCTTCAATATCCGCGTCGTAAATGACATTACCCGCGATCGCCTTCTCAAAAATAGCCGGATTCGATGTAATCCCGCGCAGCCCGCGACTTTCAATCATCTTTTTGAGTTCGCCGGACTCGATCAGATTGCGGGTCAAATTGTCCATCCAGATGCTCTGGCCAATTTCTTTGATTTCTAACAGGTGATTCTTTGTCTGGTCCGTCATTGATTTAACTCCTAAACTTGGATAATTGGTAATGGGTAATGGGTAATTGGTAATGGGCAGTGAAAACTTTCTTCCTTCTTCCTTTTTTCCTCTTACTATCTTCCAACTTCGGTCTAATAACTAACAACTAACAACTATCAATTGACAACTGTCAACTGTCAACTGTCAACTGTCAACTGTCAACTGTCAACTAACTTCACTCTTCAAGTGTTATGGGATTGCGCGATCGCTCTTTAATAAAAGACTCAACCAACGCTACATTTTCTTTACTGCCAATAATCAAAGGCGTGCGCTCGTGAATTTTAGTCGGCACCACGTCCAAGATGTCTTGAATACCCGTACTAGCGCGCCCTCCGGCTTGCTCCATCAAAAACGCCAAAGGAGCCGACTCGTAGAGTAAACGCAATTTGCCATCGGGGTTTTTCACGGTTCCGGGATACAAAAACACGCCTCCCTGAAATAAAATCCGGTGAAAATCTCCCACCAAAGCCCCGCCGTACCGAGCAGTGTAGCCTTGATTTCGATGTACGTAGCGAATGTAATCCCGATAAGATTCTTCCCACTGCCAAAAGCTACCTTCATTGACACTGTAGATCGGGCCGTTATCTGGAATCTTGATGTTTTCGGTTGATAGAATAAACTCGCCTAAACTGGGGTCGAGGGTAAATGAATGAACGCCTTGCCCGATCGAATAAACCAGCATGGTACTGGGCCCATACAGCACGTAGCCGGCAGCGATTTGTTTGTGCCCGTGTTGGAGCAAATCGGCAGCAGAACCGTCTTCATCATCCCCCTCTTGCTTGCGGATGCTGAATATGGAGCCGACATTGAGATTGATGTCAAGATTGGAAGAACCGTCTATGGGATCGTAGAGCAGACTGTAACGCCCGATCGGACAATTTTCAGGAATGTAATAGGGTTTTTCCATTTCCTCCGAAGCCAAGCGGCAGACAAGTCCACTTTGCTGGAATACCGAGATAAACACTTCATTAGCATAGATATCCATCTTTTTGACAGATTCTCCCTGCACGTTTACAGCCCCTGTAAACCCTAAAGCATCTTCCATTAACCCGGCTCTGCTGAGTCGCCTTGCGATCAACTTTGCAGCCAATCCGATGCGACTCATTAGGGCACTCAAATCCTGAGCATCTGCTGAAAAGCTGTGCAGTTGCTGGAGTACATGACGGGATAGAGTCGTACAATCGCGGTCTAAGGCTTGTACCTGCTCGGTTTGGCCTAGGCGGGCTTCCCCTGTCGGCGCGTTTACCATGATTTTGATGTTCTCCCTGTCTTGTGGCTCGCTAGTTTGGGATTTTTCAGGTGTTCCTGAATCGGCGATGAGACCGATAGTCCTGCAACTTCTATTTTAGGGAGGGTTTTGCGATCGGGCATGGAACTTTAGGGGAACTTTAGATCCCCAGACAAAATTGAGGAGTGCGATCGGCTATTTAGTCGGGAATTGTATTCAAAATCACTAAAATTTTTAACCCACCGCAGAGGAAGGAAGAGGGAAGAAGGTTTTAACTTTGTGGAAGCGAGACCATTCAATCTTTAAATCGCGACCTATAGCTATCGAACAGTTCATCGATTTTATGGTGGTCAGATACCAGCGTCCCCCGCTCATCCCGGAACGTGCGATCGCGGTCTCCCTTGAAGGAAAGCCAATTGAAACTTGTCGTTACAGCAAATTTCACATCAGAAATGAGGATTTTTGCATGAGTATCTCCAAGGCGCTTGAGCCGGAAATTATCCTTATACTGACTCGCTAATTTTTGAATATTATTCTCAGCCCGGATATCAGATTGGTACTTTTTATCATCATTTTCTCCCAAACCGTACCCAATGAAAACTTGTACTCCCCGCTTGAGGAGATTTTCAAACTCTTGGAGAAATTTTTTATCCACAGAACTTGCTCGAATCCAAGGCGAGATAATCATCAGACGTTCTTGGCTCTCTTTAAGAGCCTGTTCGAGCAGTGGACGGTGTTCATATACTTCTAGAAAACGAATAGGCAGCAAAGCTAGTTCTGATTTAAGTTGATTTTCAAGATATTCTATTCGCTGTAAAGCCTCTTGAAGCTGCTGAGTTAGAAGACGTTTTTCTTCATCGTTATTAGTCTGCTCAATCCGATTTTGTGTGGTCTCAATTTGGGCTTGTAGTTCAGCCTGAGCCGTAAATACTTTTTCTTTGACGATTTCAATATTTGGAATAGGGTTTTGATCGATGAATTCACGTCCTAAAACTTCTTCAGCTAGTTTCCGTGGTGCGCTTTCTTTTATCGTCTCTAATATTTTAAGTTTCTTGACTCCATTAGAACGGGCGAAAGCGGCTTCATGTTCAGTGGACAGGACACCATCAATACCGAAGGCAACCTGAACATCATCACTATCTTTTGCTTTATAGATTAGTGCCAATGCAGGTTGAAAAAATCTCTGTCTACGCTCAATAGCTTTCAAGGCTAGCAGGTCTCTATCTTGCTTGACTTTGGCTTTGCTTGCCCCCTCAATCTGGCGAATAATTGCGTCCACATCTTTGAGTTTAAGATCGGAAAGTTCGGGTGGCTTTTTCGGAGATGGTTCAATTTCTATAATTTCTTGATTACGCAAGTCTTTTTGCTTGAGTAAACGTGATTCCAATCGCCCGTACCAGCGAGGATGCCGTAGGAGTCCATCAAAGTTGATATCAAATGTTCGCTCCTCTGGAACAATAATTTTGGCATCGCGGAGCGTTCCTTCACCTTTTTTGGTCAACTTCCAAACTTGCATCAGAGAGTCATCAGGAGCTATAAGGTCAATATCCTCACTCATCCTTAAATTTATCATTGCATCCCTGACGATAGACGGTTCGAGACCAAGAAATCCAGCAATATCCACTTCTGAGGATAAACTAGCATTAATAGCTTTCAAGACATATTCTTCTATAGGGGGAATCGGTTTATGGAGTTGGGTTAGAGCTAGAACAGTGATTTTATAAACTGGCAATCCGACTTCTTTACAGCTAACTAAATCGAAGCCTGTACGATTGTCATAGCGGCGTAGTTCTTCTGGAGTAAGAAAAACTGATTCTTCTGAACTCATAAGTTAAGCTCCTTTAGGGCGCAATTTTCATGGTGACTTTCAACGTAATCCAAAACTCGGTGTAATGGGTTGTCATGTGAGGTTCTACAGAAGTAATGATCTCCCACGATTACTAAGCCAACTTTACCTCTGGATAAGGCCACATTTAATCGTTCTGCATCGCGCAGAAAACCCACTTTACCTTCTTTGTTAGAACGAGTCACAGAGTACACTGCAATATCAGCTTCGCGTCCTTGGAAGGCATCCACTGTATTACACTCAACTTTTAATGCTTGCCAATTGTTTAATTCTGAGGCCAGGTTACGATCGAGCAACTTTAGCTGTGCTGCATACCCCGTCAATACAGCGACACTGTATTTTTTCTGCGCCTTTAGTGCCGTCTGGTTTAGCTGTTTGAGAAACTGAACTATGACATTGACCTCACAAATATTGTTAAAGCTAGAATTGGCAGACTGTTCGCGACTATTCTGAAGTTTGGTTGTTGTTAACCAAGTCACAGGTTGTGGTAAAACACTGCGAAGATGCTGATCTAAGTCAGTCCTGGCACTTTTTAGCTGACTATCATAGAAGCACTCACTGACCAGATCGCCGATTGGTGCAACCATTCGATGTTGAATTGTTAACATCTTGTGGCAGCCATCTGGGAGTGTTCTCAGCAGTCGATCGAACAGGGTTTCTCGGATATCCTCTTGAGTTAGGTCGTATTTGTCCAGAAAGTCAGAATCTCTGCTAGCTTCATCTCGAAATGGTGGGAGTTGTTTGGGATCGCCAACAAGTATCCAGCGATGCGATCGCGCAATTGGAACCAACACTTCTGTCGCCGTAGCTTTTGAAGCCTCATCAATAATACACAGGTCAAATTCTATGTCTTGAATATCTCTAGGAATTCCGATGCAGGTTCCGGCTACTACTTGCGATCGCTTAATCAAAGGTGCATTGAATTTCTCATTTCGACCAAACTGATCGAACCACTCCGCCTGAATAGCTATCAGCCGTTGGAGCATCTTCGCATCAGGTGCATTTGGATTTATTAGTTGATTTATCCGCTCTTCTATCTCCTGAACCGAAAGTCTCAAAAGTTTATTGATACTGCTTCCGGTTAATTCTTTAAGACGCTTTGCTTTTTCCTTGTGTTGCTCTCGTGCTTCTTTTAATTGCTTACGAAGGATACTAATTTCAGCTTCAATACTCTGACATTCCTCTAGCTTATCCTTGGGGATTTTAGTTTCCAACAATGAATCTGGGTTTTCTGGGTTGTAATTTATTGCTAGTATTTCATCTAAATCGTGTTTCCAGATATTAACATCTCCTCTGAGATTTTCAATTTTTGTAACCAGAGTTTTCATTTCTTGAAATAGTGTGGCTATTTCACTGTTATGCTGAGAAATACCTCGTTGCGCTGACCAATTATCAATAAATTCCTGTCCTTTAGCGATCGCACCCTCTCGCCACTGTTCCATCTGTTCTTCGAGTAAGAGCGAATGAACATTCTCTGATACCCGTTCATGGTTACCAAGTCGCACCAACTTCAAGTTAGGATTTTTAGCTTGAATCCGTTCTAGGGCGTTATCTAGTGCAACATGAGTTTGTGAACTGAGCAAAATTCGAGCATCAGGATTAGTTTTAAGAGTTTGCAGAACAACTTCTGTAATAAATGTTGTCTTTCCTGTACCTGGTGGACCTTGAACAATCAGAAAATCTTCTGTTGCGAGTGCAGCTTTAACAACTTCCTGCTGTGATTCATTGAGAGGTTGAACAAACTGGACATCCACCTCTACTTTAGGATTACGAACTTCTTGAGGATTGACGAGTAATTGGCGAATGTCTGAGCGTACTCCCCGGTCAAATCGAATCGCATCAAGGGCATTTTTTTGTCGATTTAGGGCAACCTCAGCAGCACGAGTATCAAAGCGTAACTCGCCAGATTGTGGGAGTCTATCTGGTTCTCCATATTTAACATAAAGAGTCAATCTGTCACTGATGACCTGCTCAATATCTCCCCCCAAGATGCTAAATCCTTTTGAGTTTGTCACATGGCGGGGTTGTCCAGCTATGTCATTTTCTGGAAGTT
The DNA here is from genome assembly GCF_020738665.1 of Microcoleus sp. PH2017_08_TRC_O_A. NCBI lineage: Bacteria > Bacillati > Cyanobacteriota > Cyanophyceae > Oscillatoriales > Microcoleaceae > Microcoleus > Microcoleus sp. PH2017_08_TRC_O_A. The sequence goes on along the minus strand of NZ_JAEQCE010000013.1, from coordinate 141,490 downwards.
CTGATAATTCAAAGATAACGCGGTTTCCCTCACGAGTAACGCTTGTGTATTTAATCGGTTTCTCTCGGTTTTTTTCCCAATCTGTCTTGGCTCTGAGAATATCCCACCAAACTTGGAATATCCGTTGCTTTTCTTTTTCATCTTCTTGTTCTTTTAAGTTGGCTTCATGCTCTATCACTGAATCCTGTAGCTTCTGAATAACCTCTTTTGCTTCATATGAATTCAGTGGCATTCCAAATTTGAACTCGTAGGATAGATTCCAAGCACGCTCTCGACGCTGTTCCAGTTGCGAGTAGGAAGTAGACCAAGCATTGAAAATAACTAGGTGATTTCCTCGGTTTTGATCCACCTTCATGTGATACCGATAGGAAACACCATAAATTTCGTAATGATCTTCACGAGATGAATCGTCTGCGTCGTCCTTAAATTTATAGGGACGAATCCCACAACCCGATTCATTATTGAGATCGTCAAGGATAAGATTCTCGATCTCAACTTCAGAATAAATCTCAATTTCACTTTTAAGTCTGTTCAAGCACTTTGGTATAAGCTTAAGGAAGCAAGGAGGCTTCTTAATTACTCCTGTTTTTGTCTTCCCTTGAATAGCATTAAGTTGAGCTAGCAGTACCTCTGCATTAGGCTGACGCTCTTCTGGATAGAGAGAAACAGTACGCTCGATTATTTCAAGGATTTCAGGTGGTGCATTAAACGCTTTCAGTGCGCTGGGGATACTATTATGATCTGTGAGTTCAATATTGGTCAGGCACTTTAGAACCAATACACCAAAACTGTAGATATCGCGAGTGTAGGTATAGGAACCATCGTCGGTTTCTGGCGGAGTGAATGTACGCGATACAAAGTCTTTGAGAGTAATGCTTGGTTGCAAATAGCCCTTAAGCTTGGATATGCCAAAGTCAGCAAGTTTGAGTTGACCGTCACTCCCCACTAAAATGTTGCTGGGCTTGATATCGCGGTGTATTATTCTGCGATTATGGGAAAAAGCCAGAGCCTCCAACACGGGTAACGCTACCGCTTTCCAAAATGAATCCCAACCGTCGGGAGGAGATTCTTTCAGAAGAGTTGCCAAATCCTTGTCCATCCACTCCAAGACGAGAAAATAGTTACCCGTAGTTTCATCCTTGCCAAAATCGAGAAGTTCCACAATTCCGGGGTGCTTCAACTCTTGCAGGGCTTGGGTTTCACGTTTGAAGGACTCGGCTAGAATATCTGCTTCAATCTGCCCGTGTTTGAATTCTTTTACTGCAACCAGCCGTTCTTCCTGATCGTAGTCTCTTGCGCGATAGACATCAGCCATCCCGCCCGATCGCGGATTGGGGGATATAGCATAGCGATCGTTGATGAAGCGAACTGGCATAACTTAGCTACCCATAGAAGATTTCTGTTATTTTTGTAACACAGATTCCATTAGGCCGGCTTTTCAGCGGTTTATGGACTGTCAATCATAGGTAGTCTTAATATTTTTAGATGATGGCGAATTTTTAAGATGCGTTTACCCGAAAGGGTACACACCTTACGACTAATTAACTGGAGACTTGTGCACCTTGAGTATCAATAGAAATCGCCCGCACATCAGCCTTCACCCCAAATTCCATCCAAGCAGCCGCCATTTCCCTCACAACCGCATCAACATTAGTAACATCCGTTAAAGCCAAAAGCGTCGGCCCCGCACCGCTAATTACCATCCCACAAGCCCCTGCATTCATTGCAGCTTCTTGCACCGCTTCATATCCCTGAATCAGCGATCGCCGGTAAGGCTGGTGAATCTTGTCTTGGAGGGCGCAACGCAGCCAATTGCGATCGCCCGTAGCCAAAGCCCGCACCAACAAACCGAGGTGTGCGGCATTAAAAATCGCATCAGCCCTGCTGTACTCACTGGGCAAAACTTGTCGCGCTTCGGCTGTAGAAAGTTCAAAATCGGGAATGGCTACCACGGGCACAATATCAGGATGCCACGGAATATCGCAAATTTCCCAGGAACCCCCCGGTGTATTGCTAGCAGCGAGGCGACAGCCTCCGAGTAAAGCGGGGACAACGTTGTCGGGATGTCCTTCAAGTTCGATCGCCAATTGCATCACTTCCACCTGACTCAAAGGCTTTCCAGCTAATTCATTTGCACCAACTAACCCGCCGACAATAGCGGTAGCGGAGCTCCCCAAACCCCTCGCCAGCGGCACTTGCATATCTATATGTATCGCAACTGGTGGGGGGGATTGACGGAGGTATTCGTATAACTTGACAAAGGCTTGGTAAGCGAGATTGCTGTCGTCTGTCTTGACTTTGGCTGCTTCCGCACCCGTAACTGTAATTTGCAATTTCTCGGTTGCTGGGGGTTCGAGGAGAGAGAATTGGAAGGAGTTGTAGAGGCTTAAAGCGGCGCCGATGCAGTCAAAACCTGGGCCGAGGTTGGCAGTTGTGGCGGGTACGGTGACAGTGACGGTGGAGGTTGCAGACATTTTTTGACGGGGTGAATTTGGAGTGTTCAACCGCAGATGGACGCAGATGAATGTTTGGTGTTTGTGCGATCGACTATTTTAACCGATTTCTAAAACATCTTCATAAATTTGTGCGATCGGGCATTGAAAGTCTACGCTAGCCAAGCGAACTTCTTCGCCAACACCGTAAGGGTAAAGTTCCCAGCGCCCTTCTGCATTGCGCCGATAACATTCTACACCGATTCTTTCTTGATTAATCACTACGTATTCTTGCAAAGTTTCTACGGTGCGGTAGTCGGCAAATTTATTTCCGCGATCGAATGATGCTGTTGTTGGAGATAGAACTTCTACGATTAAGCGCGGGTGGCGTTTAAAATATTCAAGGCTTCTATCTCTTTCGTCGCAAGTCACCATGATGTCTGGATAGTAAAACACGTCTGCTTGCTCAATTCTGGCTTTCATGTTTCCTATGTAAATGCGGCATCCTGTACCCCGAACGTGGTTTCTCAGCAGCGCAAATAAGTTGCCTGCAATTGTTTCATGGGCATCGCTTGCTCCCGCCATTGCGTAGATTTCTCCTTGTCTGTATTCGTGTTTGATCGGGCTAAATTTTTCCCCTTCTAAATAGTCTTCATGGGAGGCGTAGTTGTAACTTTTGCTTAAGGTCATAATTTGAAAATTTTAAAGCTGTGGTTATATTATACCCTGTTTCCCAAAACATTTATAATAGCAGCCTGTGCAGGTGTTTTATTGCATCTTGATAATCTTCTGTCTTGCCGTCTTTTTGATAAAAATCGGCGGCTTTTTGATAGTCAGCGATCGCGCCCGGTTTGTCTTTTAATAAATAGCGGACTTTCGCACGGTTGTAGTAAGCATCGGCATACTTCGGGTTAATTTCAATGGCGCGATCGAAGTCGGCTTTGGCTGCTGGATAGTCCTTGAGATAGCGGCCGTGAATGATGCCGCGTTTGTTATAAGCTTTGGCGTAGTTGGGGTTGATGGCAATAGCTGCGGTGTAATCTGCGATCGCCCCTGGGATATCTCCAGCCTCTGACTTGGCTAAAGCGCTGTTGAATAAGTCTTCAGCCGCATTTTGAACGATGAATATTGGTGGGGATTGAATAGAAATGGCAGGGGATATTCCGCCCAAAACGGTAACAAATCCGCAAAGTGCGATCGCTCTGTACAAATATTTCATAAGTCTAAGCAAAAACCTGAGCTACAGAGCAACTAAAACCAGGTAACAAAGGTGAAGTCAATTCATCATTCCTCAACAGCGTAGCAACTAATCTTAAACTTGTTTGTTCCCTGCGATAAACCTCAATTTGCTGCAACCGCCAATTCGCAATCCAGTATTCCTGTACTCCCCGCACTGAATATAGTCTGAGTTTCAAATCTCTATCCCGTCTTTCATTATCTGCACCGAGAGACAATACTTCGATAACCAACTCGGGGGCGGCTGTTAAATGGCCGGCTTCATCTAGCAAGAGGGTCAAGCGTTCATTGCTCGCCCAAACTACATCAGGAATGACGTTATCAGCCTCTGTGAAAATCAGCCCTGGATTGATTGCAGCTCGTCCTAAACCAGCAGACATCGACCAAGTATCAAGCACAGAGAAAAATCTGCCACAAGTCTGTTGATGACCCCAATGCGGTGCTCTAGTCACAAATAACTCTCCATCAATAAGTTCATAACGATCGCCGTTATCGGGTAAGAGTTCTAAATCGGCGGTAGTCCAGCGTACTTTATCAGATATTGTCTGGCTCATACAAGCACTCTCGATAGGTGGTACAAACATTATAAACCGGTTCGTAGTAAGGACTTTAGTCCTCTCTAAGGCTTTTAGTAAATTAGGACTTGCATTCCTTACTACGAACAATGCTGCCGATCGCAATTAAGCGAAAATAATATTACTTCAATACAGTTTTAGAAGCAATACGGGTTTTCTTGCGATCGGCTTCCGTCAATTCTGCACCAGACTGCAAACGAGTAGCAGAGGTTTGCAGCACAGTTGCGGCACTTTTATCGCCCATTTGCAGAGCAGTTTTAGCAGCCGTTTGTAGCATCGTGGCCGCACCAGCGCGATCGCCCTGTTGTAACCTAGTTTCTGCGAGTTGAGTTTGGCGGTACTTAGCCAAAGCTAAAATGTGCTGCTGCACCATCGGGTTAAGTGCAGGCTGATAAACTTTTAGGACATTAGCCGAAACTGCAACAGGATCGGAGAGCAAACCTTCGCCGACACTCGGATCGTCGTAGCGAATTTGCAATTGCCCGATCGCCTGCGTACCTTCCGGCAACTGTCCAATATAAATATTAGCCAAAACTACTCGCTCTACATCCTTCATTAAATCTCCCAAACGCACCATAAAGCGATCGCCATCCTGCTGCACCGGTAATTCGATCGTATCCGGGGCAACTTGCGCGATCGGTTTTAGTTCGGCTAACCGCACTTTTGGCATCAGCGAAAATAGCAAATAAGCATTAGTCAAACCTACACCTTGGATGCGAGTAAACAACTTGCCAAACTCATCAACCGCATCTTCCGGCCGCTGAATATGAGCCAGAGCACCGCCGCCAGCATCAGCAATCTTTTCCAAAATATCCTGGTTCCAGTTATCCCCAAATCCCAGAGAATTTAAAGTCATGTTGTACTCAGCGGCCAGTTTCGCCAACTTCAAACAGCGGTTATTGTCGCCGTGTTCGTTTTCGCCGTCAGTCAGCAGAAACGCCTGAGATATTGCTTCTTTTTTGCCTTTCCCCAACTCTTCAATACCTAACTTAATCCCTTCATCAATTGCTGTGCCGCCAGCGGGGCGCAATTGCTCGATTTGCCGTTTAATGCTGGCGGGATCTCCCACAACTTGATTGGGGACGAGAACTTTGGCTTTGTGATCGAAAGCCACCGCACAAAAGCGATCCCCAGGTTTTAACCTGTCCAGCAACCGTCCGGCGGCTTGTTTGACGGTTTCCAAGGGGCGCCCGCCCATCGAGCCGCTGTGGTCGAGAATCAGGCACAGGTTTAAAGGTACGCTGGAGTCGATCGCGCTTGCCGTCGCCGACACTGAAACGGCTAGCTGGCGCTGGGTTGATGGCGCAGCAGCATCAAGGTTGGGGTCGTTCAAGACCGGGAGCAAACTAACTTTCATGCGGGATACCTAAAGATTGCGTTACTATTTCTTTAAGAATAACTCCATGAGTTCAGGCAACATTTCGGTTGTCAACAACCCCATTCTTTTGAGGAAAGGCACACACTCTGCCCTCCTTTCTTCGTCCCACCAAGCTGAGTACAGATACTTGTGCTGAGCCCTTCGACTTAGCTCAAGCGAGCCGTAGCCGAAGTATGGTGGGTGTCCCCAGGCAAAAACAAACATGAACACACCCATTAAAGCCGTGCAATCGCAATACTACGGAGAGGGCAACTCTCGAACTCCCCCTCCCGATTTACCTTCCCTGTTGCTGAAGGAGCGGATCGTTTATCTGGGTATGCCTCTGGTGCCTGCGGTAACAGAACTGATTATCGCTGAACTGCTGTTCTTGCAGTACGAAGACCCGGATAAGCCGATCAAAATCTATATCAACTCGACCGGCACTTCTGGTTACAGTGGCGAACCCGTCGGCTTTGAAACCGAAGCCTTCGCTATCTGCGACACGATCAGGTACATTAAGCCGCCCGTGCAGACTATTTGTCTCGGTTCGGCAATGGGCATGGCTGCGATGCTGTTAGCGGCTGGTACAAAGGGCTTTCGGGCGAGTTTGCCCCACGCTTCGATTGTATTGCACCAACCCAAGGCTTACACGCGAGGTCAAGCCAGCGACATTCAAATTCGGGCGAAGGAAGTGCTGGCAAATAAGGCGACGATGCTCGATATTTTTGCAAGCTGTACTGGCCAACCGATCGACAAAATTACTAAAGATATGGATCGGTTGCTGTACCTGACGCCCTATGAAGCGAAAGAATACGGTTTGATCGATCGCGTTCTTGAAAGTTCGGAAGAATTGCCGAAAGCCCTTTCTGCGGCCGTCGTATAACTGGGAATGGGGAATGGGGAATGGGGAATGGGGAATGGGGAATGTGGCATGAGTAAAAATTAAGGGTTAATGGCTAGTAGTTTCTACCCTGAATTAGTTATTCAATAGTTTTTTTATGACTAACAATTCCCAATTACCGATTCCCAATTACCGATTCCCAATTCCCAATTCCCAATTCCCAATTCCCAATTACCAATTACCAACTAAACGGAGTTCCGAATTATGCCTATAGGTGTGCCAAAAGTTCCCTACAAAATGCCGGGTGGTTATGATACTCAGTGGATTAATATCTACGATCGCCTTTACCGGGAACGGATTATTTTCTTGGGCAAGGACATTGACGATGAAATTGCCAATCAAATCATCGCGGTGATGCTGTATCTCGATTCGGAAGATTCGGGCAAAGATATTATTTTGTACATCAATTCCCCCGGGGGGATGGTGTCGGCAGGCATGGCTATTTTTGATACCATGCAGCACATTAAATCCGACGTGGTGACGATTTGTGTGGGCTTGGCTGCTTCGATGGGTTCTTTCCTGCTGGCTGCTGGTACGAAGGGGAAACGGTTGGCTTTGCCTCACTCGCGGATCATGATTCACCAGCCTTCTGGGGGCGCGCGGGGACAAGCAACGGATATTCAGATTGAGGCGAAGGAGATTCTGCGCTTGCGCCACCAACTCAACGGTATCTATGCTAAAAATACCGGAAAGCCGATCGAGAAAATCGAGAAAGACATGGATCGCGACTATTTCATGTCCGCCGAGGAAGCCAAGGAATACGGCTTGATCGACAAAGTGGTAGAAGATCGTCCTTGACAGTTGACAGTTGACAGTTGACAGTTGACCTGCAAGTCCGAGGATTTGAGTAATGAATAGTCTTGTTTTAATTTCTCCCGCTTAAGGGAGAGGCTTTAAACCAATTCTTTCTGGTAAGTGGTTTTGATAGTGTAGTAGTGCGGGCAACCCTCGCACTACCATAGTTCGCGGTAAATTTTGGCAGAATCTTTACATTTAAGGATTCTGCCATATTTAATGGTATTAGAAAACTTGATTCATGCTAAATGGATATTGCAGATTATTACCGACAGTTAGGGCTAAGATCTGGTGCGAGTTTATCGCAAGTTAAGGCCTCTTATCGAAAGTTAGCCAGACAGTATCACCCCGATGTGAATCCGGGAAACGAACAGGCTAAGAATAAGTTTATTACTATTACTGAGGCTTATAAGTTCCTGGTGAATATTGCACCCGCCGATGTTGCGGAATCGAAAGTTGCCAATTCAACTGTACCGCCGACTCCGACAGCGCCAGCGGAGGCGGTGAAAGCTCAACCGCAAGCAGTTAAGGTGACTCGGAAACAGCAACCCACTGAAGATAAGCAGGATCTGTCGGCGGCGGAAGACAAGTTAAAAAAAGATGCTTATTTTGAACTGCAACAGTTGCTGAAATATCAGAGGTTCCCGCGGGCGATCGCCCTAATTGAGGGTTTGGCCCAGCGGATGCCCGAAGATCGGGAGGTGCGACAGTGGCAGGCGATCGCCTATCAGCGCTGGGGACGGCATTTAATAGGAGAAAAGCAGGTTGACAAAGCGAGAATTTATTTGAAAAAGGCGGTCAAAACTGACCCTCACAATCGGGCTTTGTGGGCGGAAGTTGAGCGGGATTTTCGCAGTTGGGAATTGGGAATTGGGAATTGGGAATTGGGAATTGGGAATTGGGAATTGGGAATTGGGAATTGGGAATTGGGAATTGGGAATTGGGAATTGGGCATTGAGAATTGGGAATTGGGAATTGGGAATTGGGAATTGGGAATTGGGAATTGGGCATTGGGAATTGGGCATTGGGAATTGGGCATTGGTTCTGTGCAGGTAATCGAAAGACTATACTGTGTTGTATCAACTTGTAGGGTGCGTCACTATGAAATGTTCGATGAAATTTGCAGATTGTAGATGGGGCGCACCTTACTATTTTTTACGCTCGGCAATTCCGATCTGGTATCATAGAATTATTGAGTTGAGAAACCAGAGATGATTGACACACCATCCACCGAACCAACACTGACAGATGTAATCGAAAAATTAGACAGCCTATCAACCCGTGTTGACCACCTAGCGACTGATGTCGAGAAGTTCAACGATCGATTTTCCAACTACCAGCAAGCGACTCAATGGGTTGTGCAGCTTGCTTTTACTCTGATTGCTAGTGCCACGATCACGGTGATTGTTACTTCGGTTCTGCGTCGGTAATCAAAAGGTTAATATTTTTGAGTTTTTCTAAAATAACTTGGGTATTTTCAGGTCGGTTTTCGGGTAGCGGTTCCATCAATTGGTCGATCAAGCTTACGAACAACTCGTCAACGCCTACAGCTTGATTTCTCCAATTTATTTTACCTGTTGTTGGATTGACGGGAAAGTCGATCGGCTGTAAACCCGTTAATAAATGTACAAAAGTACGCCCCAGGGCGAAAAAGTCCGATCGCACTTCAGCTTTACCTGCAACTTGTTCCGGCGCGCAATATCCCGCAGAACCTACGGGCGTTGTATCAATCCCTGCTTCTGTTGCAGCCCCAAAGTCAATTAGTCTCAATTTCCCATCGGCTGCAACCATCAGGTTGGATGGCTTAATATCCCGATGCACTAAATGATATTTGTGAATTTCCTGCAAAATATCAAGCATTTGTTGCAGCCAATCAACAGCTAATGTTTGAGAAATGTACTGATGTTTAGTTAGAAATTCTGCCAAGTTTTCGCCAATAATTTTTTCCATCACCAAACAAGACAATTGCTGCGAGTTATGGGGGAATTTAAGCTGGAAATAACCGTCTGGTTCGACTTGGGGAACTCTTCCCTTTCCCGCTAGCCAAATTAATGCCCGCGCTTCTTGTTGAAACAAACGAAGTAAATCGGGATTGTGTGTATGTTTCAAGACTTTTAACACCTTGAGTGTTCCCCATTCATTGTCCCCGGTTCCCCAATCTTGGACTTCAAAGATGTCTGTGGGGCGTGCGGGATTGGGCGATCGCACTGGCTTGATGATACGATAGCGATCGGCAATTAGTAAAGCCGTGCCACAAGCCTGACAATTTTGAGTAGCAGCAGTATTTTCCCGTTGTTCGCATTGAGGATTGATACAGTAACTCATCTGTCTTGATGCGTCCTGGACTGACGGATTTAACGGATTGATTCAATTATTAGCGCGAAACCCAGTAGTTCTGACCTTACTACTGGGTTTCTATTACCGGCCATTTTACACGCTACCACATTTAAGTCAAGGATTTAAGATTAATATCATCGCGCTCTACCGATTGAGCTACTCCCCAGTGTTTGGTTGGGGAGGCTGGAATTGAACCAGCAACCTCGATGACCTGATTGTTCCTGACATTCGTTTTGGCGATCGGCGGTGAATGCTGAATTTAGAGTGATAACTTGCTATTGAATTTGTACGCAATGCTGCCTCTCCCAAATTGGGCTACCCTCTATTTTGAGTAGAAGGGACAGGAGTCGAACCTGTACTGTCACATTGGTACGATTTAAGTTGAAGTTTTAGTTTGAGCTTGTACTCTGTTTATATCTTAAACCATAACTATCACAAAAGCAAGCAATTAGCGGAAAATAAATTGAAAAATTCGCTCTCCCACTCTCTGTTCCTCAACATCAGAATTGTTAGCTTCTTCTCGGGCAAACATCACAGCTTGCTGCAAGATTTCTACCCTTTGGAGCAACTCATTGATCCGCCGTGCTGGCAGAGATCCAGAAAACTTGACAGTCCGCCAGTAGCCGATCGTAATATCTTCGTAATAGACATCCACTTGAGCCGGATGGTGTTCCGTAGCTTCAGCTTTAACGTGATTGCGGGGAGTTTTAAAAGTCTTGAGAGTTTGCACCGGTTCTGTTGCCCAACAGTCGGCTGAAGCATCAAAGTTCCAAGTCTCGGAAGCATCTAAAACAGGAAGTTTTTTGATAAATGCTTGCAACTCTGACAGTTGCTTTTCAATGAATAGTAAATAGCTGACTGGCACTTGGCTCAAAAGCACGTTTCCGTCTACAGTTACGTCGGCACGGGCTCTGCAATTTGTCCAGTCTTTGGTTGCGGTTACGTCGAAGAGTTTGGTCAAAACTTCTGTTGTTTTGCGGATAATCTCTTCGGCTTTGACTTCGACTTTTTTGGACTCGGGCGGCAGTTGTTCGCCTTCTTCGTCTTTGGGGCGGTACGTGCGGGAGATTCCCGAAAGCACGGCGGGCTTCTGGAGGGCTTTTTGGGCTTCTGCTAGTTCTTGGATCGATCGGCTTTTGATGCCTTTCTCGATCGCGATAATCTGATTTAATCGTGCCATAGTTCTAAATTATTGATGCTGAACTCATGTCAAGTATGGTTGCAGGGCGATCGTCAAACTCTTTCTCGTGTGGCTTTTAGGGCTTTGAGGACTGAAGTCCTGACTGCAAACCTTACGATTTTTAAGTTGACATCACGGATATTTGTAGTATGACATACTTCAAAGAGAATGACAAGCTTTCCTTTGGAGGGGCCATGCCAAGAGTCCCCGCCCTGACTAGCCCAGTAATTTATGCCTCAAAAACTTGGCAAAATCCCTAGCATCGCTGCGGATCAAGTGAATGCCGTCATTAGTGCGCCATTCTCGCGGGGGCGGGGGGGGCAACCACTCAAAGCGATCGGACGGAAACAGCTTTTTAGTCAATTCTCGGACTTGTTTTCTCCTGATTGCAGCGTCAACTCGCGACTCTTGAGGAATGTCAAATAAAATTATTTTTGCCCCGCTATTTTTATTGATTTCAGCGATTTGAGCTCTAATTACAGCAGCTTCTTTTTTGATATCTTCTGCATCTTTTTTAGACAAAGGTTGGCTTTGAATGTCAACTGTTGTTTGGATAGCTTTTTGCGATAATTCCGGAGTAAGATTGCGAGCCTCTCCGCTATCTAGTGCCTCTTTTGTTGCTTTTTGATTTTGTTTAGAGCGTTTTTTTAACGAATGTATAAAAATACTAACTGGACGATATTCTTCTCTCAGTATTGGCAAATACTGGCGCATCCAATAAAAAACAGGATTGTACAAAGATTCAACTAAATCCCTATCTATTGTGCGACTAATAGTATCGTTAATTTCTACCAAAATAATCGGAGGGTTGCTATTACTTTTTTTAACTATTTCTAAACCCGTCTGGCTCGATCCTCCCCCCAAAGCTATGCTCTTTACGCCCTTTCCAATGTCTGTAACATGAAGGTTGGCAGATAGAGAACTACCCACCATGACAATTTTCAGATCGGAATCATCATATACATACCTTTGAGCTTTGACAATATTATTTTGAATCAGGCTAACTCCGTCAGAAGCTGGCAACACTCCGCCACTGACGAGAACTTGATAAAAACTTATTACAAACAGGAAAATTAGTACCGGGCGCAGAATAGATCGCAACTTGTATTTTATAAACATTGAACACCTTCTAGAATTGGAAATAAATAAATTGTTTCGAGCTGCCACTGTTGAGGAATATCATTGCTAGCATAATTCCTAAAGCTACATCTTGATAAATACTCCAGAATTTTTGATTTTTTTTAAGTGAATCATGTTTCATCAGATTTTGCCAAGTGGGAAAATGAGGAATGTGATAAATTACTACTGGTAGGGAAAAAGTTAGCGTCGGAATAATGTGAGTCCAACCAGGCTTGACTTTATAGTTGCGAACTAAAGTAACTACGAAGTCAACTGCTTCTTCAAATCGTGGGAGTTTGAAAAGCAGCCATCCGAAGGAAACAAAAGAGAAAATTCCTACAACGCTAACGCTGTCAAATAATAATTGCTGCCAGATTGGTTTGGTTTCTGCTGAATTGGGTTCTGGGGATTTATTTTTGGATTTGTCGAACCCAAAAAAGCGTTCTACTGCTAAACCAAATCCGTGATAAATGCCCCAAACTGCATAACTCCAAGCAGCACCGTGCCACAATCCGCCTAAAGTCATTACTGTCATTAAGTTAAGATAAGTTCTGATTTTTCCTTTACGGTTTCCTCCTAGGGGAAAGTATAGATAATCTCTGAGCCAAGTTGATAGGGAAATGTGCCACCTTCTCCAGAATTCGGAGAGGGAACGGGAGATGTAGGGAAAGTTGAAGTTGTCGGGAATTGCGTAGCCCAAAGCCGCTGCTAAACCGATCGCAATTAAGGAGTAACCGGCAAAATCGGCAAAGATTTGGATTGAGTAGCCGAACAGCAGCGTCAGGTTGGTAATAGTTCCAAATCCTTGGTAGTAGGGAAAGCTGATCCAGAAGGTATAGTCTTTTAAGTTGTCGGCGACGACCATTTTTAGGAAGTAGCCGACTGTGAGCGATCTAAAAATGAAATTGAAAGAAATGTCTTTTAAATATTTAGGCTCAATCTGGGGATAGAATGTCTTGGATTTTAAAATAGGGCCTGAGAGTAAATTGGGAAAAAAGCTAATAAAAAATGAAGTATTGAGCAGGTGTTGGCTAAATTTGGGTGATACGTAAGCGTGGGATTCTGTTTCGCTTTCGCTTTTATCTTTTTGACTCAGTACATCTACCACTAAACTTATGCCTTCAAAGGTGTAGAAAGAAATACCGATTGGCAGAGGTAATTTTAAGAATAAATAAGCAATACTGCCTTCGGTTCGAGCAATATTAAAAACATCTGCAACAAAGTTAGTGAGCAAACCGGCGTATTTAAACAAGCTCAAAATTAATACATTCAGAACTACTCCTAATAAGGCCCAAAAAAAACGCTGTTTCTTGTCTGAAATTCTGGCAATTTGAAAGCTGGCTGTAGCGTTGATCGCAATTGAGAGGAGCAGGATTGACAGCAGTGCGGGAGCGTTCCAACTGTAAAATATGAAGCTGGCAATTATGAGGATGGGAACTTGCAGTTTTTGTAAGGGAGGCAAATAATATATGGTGAAAACAATTGCAAAAAATACTAGAAATTCAATACTGTTAAATAACATATTCTTTTGATTTCGGTCTTTGATAAGTCTAACGGACAGCGGGTTGATTACTTTGGTTTTTCATCGGTTTTTCAACCGATATCCCTCGCGTTGTCTGGTGGGATTTTTGTGAAAAAACCCAGTTTCTGCGTCTCAGAGTTTTTTACCTAAGTTGTGACACCATTTTCCTAAAATAATGCAACTGTTGGCAAGCTTTAAACCCATACATAGTAAGTCATTTCCAACTTTTTGATTTTCTATGCAAAAAGCGAAAATCGAAAATCGAAAAAGTTATCACTCACTATATCAAGGAGTGGCACTAATGCCAAGAGCGGACTCGTGGTGAGAGGTCGATCGCGCTTCCTGCAAAAGTGTAGCAAAGTTTACCTATTTTTCACGCTGCGACTACCTCCTGAGATAGATGTGCAAATACCTCCAGGGGCAAATTGCAATATTGGGAAACATTTCTTAACATATAGATAACAAAGGGAATCCGAGGAGACCAAAAATCCTTAAGCCCTTGGGGTGCTCGGTTAACCAGATTCTTCGCAAACAAGGGCTAAATCAATGAACAAGCAGCAAAACTCCGAAGTTTCAGCATTTTTGCCAATGCTCCAAAAAGGCATTTGGCTGTTTGGGATTCTGTCTTGGATATTCGGGCTGACAGATAGAAGCATTGCACTATTGTCTGACGGATACCTGTCCGCGATCGATATTGTCCAGCTATTTACAGCTTCCTTCTTTTTCGTTAGTTGGATTTTTTTAAGCCCGTTTCTGAGTTCTAACTCCCAGAGTCAGCGGAAGGTAGAAGGCATTCGGCAGAAAGTAGAAGCATCTCGCTAGTTTTTAAGGAATGAGAATTAAATAACTTACAATCTTTATTGTTCTTGTGGGATGGGCGTCCCGCCCGTCCAGAAAGGACGGGCGGGACGCCCATCCCACTTTCAAGAGTGTAAATTATTTAATTTGCGATCCTAAGTTGTTATGTTAGATTCGGTCGGGCTGTTGGTTTCTTCTGTGGCGAAGCGGGCGGGCCAAATGCGATCGCAAAAAAACAAAGTCCCCGCCGTCATACACAGTGGAATCGCCAACAGATTCAACAGGGGAATGCTCACCAAACCCAAACAAACCAAACCAAAACTCCCGCTAGCCGGCAAACTCGCCCGAATTATCTCAAATTTATCCTGAAAAGGTAGCTTCCGCCGCTCCAAAGGTGCATTTAAAAAGTCCAAACAGACAATAGTCGCGCCCAAAGCTACGCCTCCTAAACTGCTAAGAATAGAGCCGGGGCCGGGGAGAAAATTCAGCAGCAGGAGCGGTATCCCGATGCTGAACAAAAGTTGTAGTTTTCGGATTTCAAAGCCGATCGCCATTTGTAGATCCCGAAAAATACTCGCCAAGTTCATTGGTGCTTCTGCGGGCAATTGACCGTTCCGCAGAAGTTCCAATTGTTCGGATAATTTGCCGTACCAGGGCGAACCTAAAATCACGCCAAACTGGACTAATAAAAACCCGATTATTAACAAAAGTCCTGAAACCAAAAGTACGCGCAGCAGCCAGCCGAAACCGATTGTTAAGACGCCAAGAAAGCTCAGCCAAGCTGGCAAACTCGCAATTAAATCATTAAATTTGACTGACAAATCGGCAACTAAAACGTCTATGCCTGCCAAACTAGGAAATAGCAAGCTTAAATAAAGACCGATACCAATTAAAAAATTTAGGACGACGGGAATTAATACATAAGTCCACAGCTTGGGAGTTTGCAAAATCAGCGTGAAAGCTCGAAAAGGATAGGTGAAACCTACCAAAAGTCCAAGGGGAGCGGTAATGGCTGCGGGGGCGGGATTTGAATTGAGCTGTTTTGACATATGGTTAAACAGTTGACAGTTGACAGTTGACAGTTGACAGCGAATTGATAAGAACGGAGATTTAAACTCCGTTTTTATCACAATCTGCCTTCATGAGTAAGGGCTTCAAACCCGGCTATTCGGTGAAGGAAGAAGGAAGAAGGAAGAAAGCCCTTCGACTACGCTCAGGGTACAAATTCTATTATTATTACGTATGAGGATTTATTGCAGGTAGCCCCAAAAGTGAAGCTTTTTATTTACCATACCCCGGAACTTACGCCAGCAGACAAGATGCCGGCTTGCGCGATCGCAGTTGATGTACTGCGGGCGACTACGACGATGGCGACGGCCTTGAATAATGGGGCGGAAGCTGTGCAAGTTTTCAGCGACTTAGATAAGCTGATGGCCGAGAGCGAAAAATGGCCTGGAGACAAGCGGATTCGCGCCGGAGAGCGCGGTGGCGCGAAAGTTGACGGTTTTGACATGGGGAATTCGCCGCTGGACTGCCCGCCAGAAAAGGTGACTGGAAAGCGAATTTTTATCAGCACAACTAACGGTACTCGGGCTCTGCAACGAGTGCAAGATGCTGCTACGGTGTTGACGGCGGCTTTGAACAACCGCAAATCTGTGGTGCAGTTTCTGTTAAGCAAAAAGCCGGAAAGTATTTGGATTGTGGGTTCTGGTTGGGAAGGGAGTTATTCGTTGGAGGATACGGTGTGTGCTGGTGCGATCGCCCAAAGTCTTTTAGCAGAAAGCGGTATTCCTGCGATCGATTTTGCTGGTAACGATGAAGTGTTTGGGGCGATCGCTCTTTATCTGCACTGGCAAGATCGGCTGCATGAATTGTTGGAAAAAGCCAGTCACGGCCAGCGCCTCCTGGGTTTGGGTGTGATTGAAGATTTAAAATATTGCGCGCAATTAGATACTTTAGATGTGCTTCCTATGCAGCGAGAACCGGGTGTGTTGGTGAAGTCGGATTTTAAAATTTCTTAGGCTGATTTCTGGGTTTTATCTTCGGAAGAAACGGCGAATTGAAATTGTCTGCGAGTGCAGTATTGGTAGGTACGCTGGGAGCATCTCAGTTTTGCATTTACAACAGTGCGAGCTTAAGAGCTCGCGTATTGTACAATACGCGAGCTCTTAAGCTCGCACTACAATAAAAAAAATGCTTTTTACAAAACTGAGATGCTCCCGATGCTCCCGGAGCATCTCAGTTTTGCATTTGTAGTGCGAGCTTAAGAGCTCGCGGGTATTATACTCGCGAGCTCTTAAGCTCGCACTCAAAGAAAAAATGCTTTTTACCAAAATGAGATGCTCCCTGCGAGTCCGCATCCAATCGGAGGACTGAAGTCCTCACTACGAACGACGGAAGTTAGTAATTAGCGAACAATATTTTTTCAATAAAGTGCAATTAAAGATATTGAGTAGGGAGACAATATTGTTGTATTCCTAGTGTATTCCAGACAATTAAGAATTGTTGGATTCGCCGAACCGTTGAATTAAACACTCGGCAATTCTGGCTGATGCACCGCCTTCTCCCATGCGGCGCCAGCCATTTTCAGCGATTAGCTGCAACCTGTCGGGATCGCGAAGCAAAGACTGGATGGTGCCGGCAACTTCGGCGGGATGTTTGACTAAAATTAATGAGGGGCCTAAGAGGCGACTTTGAGCTTCGGCAAAAGCGGGAGTAAATTGCGGGCCGCTTCCGGGAATGGCGATCGCCGGTTTTCCTAAACCGACAAATTGTTCTGTAGCGGTTCCGGCCATTGCGATCGCTAAATCGGCTTGGTACAAACAATCGTTAAAACTTTGCTGAGTTAAAATCATCGTGGCTTTTCTTTGCACAAAAGTCAAGGGCAATAGCAAATTAGGAGATTCTTTCCTAATTTCTTGAGCGCTAGAAACAGGAGGTCGCAAAATACTGCCTTCTCGCCGCTGGGTTTTAGTTTCGCCGTCTTGACGCCAGCCGAAAAATTCTAAACTAGGTCGCAAAGCTTCTAAGTTTAACTCGGGAGAAATAGCTCCGAAAAATAACAATTTGCGATCGCCAAACAGAGACAAAATTCCGGCAACAGCCTCTACTATTAGCAGCCAATTAGCATAGGCTTCCGGCGCTCGGGAACCGGGCAGTAAGGTGATGACGAGCGATCGCTCCATTTCCCGAAACTCTGCATCAGGGCCGTAAAAACGGGCGGGGTTTTCCGGTTCGAGTCCGTCCATCATGGGATTGCCGAGATTGTAGGCGGGAATTCCCAGCTTTTCTAAAGTCTCGGCGGTGAGGGCGTCCCGGACAAAAACGGCTTTACAGAGCTTTCTAGTCATCAACCAGCGCTCCCAAGGGAAATAAACCGATCGCGACCAAATCTTCCAAGCCCACGGGCGGGATTTGCCAGCCAGAGGCCCCTGCTCGTCCCGCACGTGATACTCCGACTTAGCCGTGCCGACAAAGGCATAGGGCGCGGCGCCCAGCCAAGCAAACAGCAGCGGTACAATATCTCCGCAAGCTAAGATTGCTGGCTTGTGATTTCCAGACTGTTGTGGCGATCGCACCCAAGCGCGGATAGCTTTAAACTGAGCTAGGGTCAACTGAAGCAACCCGCCTTTGACATCGCGCAAAAATTCCCTTCCGTCCATGTAGATAAAGCCACCCGAAGGCATCCGCTGCACCGGGCCGATGATGCAGGCGTTTTCTAGTTGAGCGAAAGCTTGCCCTTCGCCCACTAGCGGAAACACGGCTATTTCTGGGGGATGCGGGTGCTGTTGCAGTTCTCGCAAGATGCGAAGGGCGATCGCATCTTCTCCGTGGCCGTTACTGAGGCAAAGTATTTTCAATCCCAAATCTCTCAAAAAACTGTCTCTCATATTATCATCGGGCAAACAGGGCATCGGCCAAACAGGGCATTGGGCATACGTCACTTTTTTGAGAACTACTATATAGCAGAAAAAATGAAGTAAGTAGACCCGCGCGAGTCGGGCACTTTTTGGTAAAATAGCGGATGAAACTCCTATTTTAGAGGTAAAATCGGATGCTACAAACCCTGCCAAAATCTTTGACACTCGAAGAGTTTCTGAAGTTGTCAGAAACCAAACCAGCCAGCGAGTACATTGACGGTAAAATCATTCAAAAACCCATGCCTCAAGGAGAACATAGTGTAATTCAAGGCGAGTTGACAAGTGCTGCTAATGCTGCTCTCAAACCTCAAAAGGTGGCGCGAGCATTTCCCGAACTGCGGTGTGTTTTTGGCGGTCGCGCGATCGTTCCCGACGTGACTGTATTCACTTGGGAGCGCATTCCCCGTAACGAAAATGGCGGTGTGGCAAATGTGTTTGCGATCGCCCCGGATTGGACAATTGAAATCCTCTCCCCTGACCAAAGCCAAACTAAAGTTACTAAAAATATTTTACATTCTCTCAAACACGGAACTCAAATGGGTTGGTTAATCGATCCAGAAGAGCGATCGGTTTTTGTATATCGGCCGGCTCAATCAACCGAGGTGTTTGACGAACCGGAACAGTTATTGCCCGTGCCATCTTTTGCCAGGGAATTGCAACTGACAGTAGGAGATTTATTTGGTTGGCTGTTACAGTGAAACAACAGAATATTATATAGCCTTTCTCACTAACATGAGTTACGCATTGGGCGAAGCGAAGCGGAGGGATTGGGCCCATCGTAGCGGAGGGATTGGATCTGACAACCAATAACTAATAACCAATAACTAATAACCAATAACTAATAACTACTAACCATCGATATACTGCTGTAAAATATTCCGAATTTGTTTGAGCTGAAATCCCTTAGCAAGTTGGCGGAGCTTCGTGGCAAACGGCACTAATTTTGGTTCCAAACTTTCCAGCTTAGCACTCTCCTCAAAAATTTCTTCAATGTCGCCCATAGCCGCAAGTTTCACAATTTTTGCTACCGACTCAGAAGCCGCAGGTAACAGAGCAGCATAAGCAGGAAAATCAGATGCTGGTGACAAACTGGGAGTTTTACAATTTTGGTTTTCCGGAGATTCCTCGTAAATCCATTCTAGTCCCAAATGCACGCGCAACTGTTCCAAAAAGTGATTTGCTTCGATCGGCTTGGGAAGAAAATCATCGCACCCTGCAAGGATGCTCTCTTGCTGCGCCGACTCGAAAACGCTAGCTGACAAAGCGATTAACACGACATCTTTTAATTCCGGCAACTGCCGCAGTCTCCTTGTAGTTTCTAAGCCATCCATTACAGGCATTTGCAAGTCCATTAAAATCACATCAGGTTGAAATTTGACTGCTTTGTAGAGGCATTCTTGACCATTTTGTGCCTCTGCAACTTCAAATCCCAAACGCCCCAGCATCCTGCACAACAAATCGCGATTTAGTTGATTGTCGTCCACGATTAGCACTTTCCGCTTATTGCCCACAAAACCGACCAGCCAGCGTTTTTCCCGCAAAGGAGACACCTCTAAGTAGCGTTTGGCTGCGGGCAATTCTAAATCTAGCCAGAAAGTGCTGCCTTTTCCGAAAGTGCTGTTGACGCGAATTTTGCTGCCCATCAGTTTAGCTAATTTCTGGCTGATCGAGAGTCCGAGACCCGTACCTTCAACAAAGGTATTGCCTCCTACTTGGTGGAACGGCAAAAATATTTCTTCTAACTTGCTTTTGTCTATTCCTGTCCCGGTATCCTCGACTTGAAATCGGATTTTTAAAGCGTGTTTAGCTGCGATCGCATTGTGGGAAAAGCGCAGATAAGTTTCTTTGAGTTCAGAACTCAAAAGCGAGAATTCGTATGTTTCTCCTTGGCTGCGACTCCAGGCCTCTGTGCCGACATAGCCGACTTTGAAAGTTACTCCGCCGCTGTTAGTAAATTTAACGGCATTGCTGAGTAAATTTATCAGAACTTGGCGCAATCTTTTTTGATCGACTTGGACGCAGGTGGGCAGGGGCGATACTTGTTCGTAATTGAAACAAATTCCTTTTTGATCTGCCCGCATCTGAAACAGATCCGCAATGTTTTTCGTAAAATTTAGAAAATTTAACTCTTCCGGGTAGAGTTCCATTTTTCTAGCTTCGATTTTAGAAAGGTCTAAAACATCGTTGATTAACATCAGCAGGTGTTGACCGCACTGTTGAATATTGCTGAGACTTTCTTGTTGATCGCAGCTTAAGTCTCTGTCGGTTTTGAGGATTTGAGCGTAACCTAAAACCCCGTTTAAAGGCGTGCGGAGTTCGTGGCTCATGTTGGCGAGAAATTCGCTTTTGGCGCGGTTGGCGGTTTCGGCGGCTTCTTTAGCTAATTTTAGGGCTGCTTCTGCTTGTTTGCGATCGGCTATTTCGGTTTGTGCTTGTTCAAATAGTGTCGATTGCTGGATCGCGATCGCCAATTGCACGCACAATTGCCGCAGGGATTCTATTTCTGAGGAATCCCAGACACGGGGGCCGCTGCAATCGTGGGCGATCAGCAGTCCCCAAAGTTGATTTTCTGCGGTGGGTTGGGCAGGGTAAATGCTTTCTCGTGCTTGTAAAATTGGCACTATTAAGTTAGCTCTAACTTCAAAATTTTCAAGAATTTTAATGTAGCATTCGCTCAGATTTTCACCATAAATATCTTCGATAGCTCGAATACAGCCTTGCTGGTAAATAGCAACAAATTTATCTTTAAAACAGGGGTCAAGATTGTTAAAACCTCGGAGAGAAATTCGATTATTTGCCACGGATTCGACAACTACAGTGCCGCTCCAGTCGGGATTAAAGCGGTAAATAACTGTGCGGTCTGTTTGCAATAATTGCCGCACTTGATCGACAGCAGCGGTGAGAACTTCTTCTAAATTGAGGGAAGAGCGAATGCGATCGAGCATGGCAACTACCAGGCGTTCTCGCCTTAATTGCTTTAGCAGCGCCATCTCAGCTTGTTTCCGGTCTGTGATGTCGGTAATTACTCCCACAAACCCGATTAAATTATCAGTTTCATCTTTAATACAGTCAGCGCGAAATAAGGTTGTTACCAGTTCCTTGCTTTTAGTTTTGATTTTGAGTTCGCCTTGCCAAGATTTGCCTTTACGAATCGTTTTAAACATTTCTTGCAGCACTGAATTTTGCGGATAAATTGCCGTTGCTCCACCCGCTGCGTTCAGTTCTTCTGCTGTGTAGCCGTACCGCTGAATAAAGGCTTGATTGTGGTAGATCGATCGCCCTGTCAAGTCAGCAATGCCGATCGCATCACTGGTGCTTTCTACGGCTTGAGTCACCCGCAGTAGGTCTAATTCAGCTTGTTTGCGATCGCTAATATCAGTAATGCTGCCGATATAGCCTTTAACTTCGTGCTTGTCTCCGATTTCGGCGATCGCCTGACCGATCGCCCAAATTACCCGACCGTCTGGACGCAGAAAGCGGTATTCTGATTTAAAAGGAATTTTGTGAATAATTGCTCCATACCATTCATTCTTCACCCGATCCGCATCATCGGGATGTAGGGCATTCATCCAGCCAGTTTCGGCTGCTAATTCTGCATTTAATCCCGTGATTTCGCTCCACCGCTGATTCACATAAAGACAATTACCAAACGCATCACTGTGAAATATGCAAACCGGCGATGCTTCTGCCAAAGTTTGATAGCGGCGCTGGCTAGATTGCAGTTCTGATTCTGCTTGTTTTCTTTTGGTGATATCGCGGAAGATCGAAATTATCTCGCCCCCTGCAAGCATTGTCAGCGACAATTCTTGAGGGAACTTAGTACCGTCGCGCCGCTGACCGATCGCTTCTATATTGCAGTACCCTTTTTCCTGGAGCACCGGGATTATTTCACGTTCAAGATATTGAATTTCAGCACGGCTGTAGAGCATTTTCCATTTCTTCCCATACAGTTCGCTAGCGCTAGCCAAGCCGTACATTTTAAGATAAGCGTCGTTTGAATAAATACATTCTTTACGCTCGTTAAAAATAGCAATGCCGTCATGAGCAGCGCCCATAGCGACTGCTTGTCGCTGAAGTTCCGACTCAGCTTTTTTGCGAGAAGTAATATCGCGAGCCACTGCATAAATCAAACCTTCTTCGCTAAAAGGCGATGCCGTCCACAGCAACCATTTGTAAGAACCGTCTTGGCAAATATAGCGGTTTTCAAAGTAAATACTGGGCGTGCCACTTATTAGCTTTTCCGCTTCGATTAGAGTGGCTACTCGATCGTCTGGATGAATAAATTCGATTAATGGTTTGGCGAGCAGTTCGGCGCTGCTGTAGCCCAGAGCATTTGACCAAGCAGGGTTTAATCGTTTAAAATAGCCGTCGAAACCAGCAATACAAAGCAAGTCTAAGGATATAGTAAAAAAGCGATCGCGCTCTGTCTGTGCCTGCTTTAACTCAGTGATATCCATCACTAAACCGTCCCAGAGAATATCGCCTTTGCTCCCAGATTTGCTCTGATTGGTGAGCCTTTCCGGTCTGGATGCTCCTTGCAGCCACTTAACTTTTCCGGATGGCATAATCTGCCGCCACTGCTGCCGCCAAGGTTCCAGCATAGCGGCTGAAATTGCGATCGATGCTTCTAAATCTAAGCGATCGTCTGCATGAATTCGGCTGAAAATCAATTCTGCATTTTGCTCTATTGCTTCTGGCTCTAATTCGTAAAGTTCCCGACTGCCTGAAGAAACGTAAGGAAAATATTTTTCTCCGCTAGCTGAGAGTCGGAATTGATAAATTACTCCGGGCAGGTTGGCTACGAGTTTTTGAAATCGAGCTTCGCTTTGTTCCAGAGCTATTTGCTGCCGTCTGTATTCGGTAAAATTTCTGATTGTGCCAACTATTACTTTACTGTTATCAGCTCTTTTAAAAACGCTTTTTTTGGTAGAAATTATCCATTCTTTTCCCGCAGTGTCGGTGAATTTATCTTCTGTTTCCAAACAGATATCTTTTGCCAATAATTCTTCATCTTTTCTGCAAAAAACATCCGCTTCTGATTTTGGAAGAAAGTCATATTCTGATTTGCCGATCAGTTCTTGTCGAGATTTCCCTATCAACTGACAAAAAGCATCATTTAATATCATCCACCGGTTCTGGTCATCTTTGACAAAAATTGGATCTGGGGTCGCATTTAGAGTGTGGTTTAAAAATTCTTCAGATGCTTTCAGTTGTGCTTCGTAGCGGTAGCGATCGCTCACGTCCAACACCACTTCAATTATCCGGTCAATAGATCCATCTAGGCCGCGGATGCAGCGCAGCGAAACTCGCGTGTAAACTATTTCGCCATCTTTTCTAAACCACCTTTTATCTGAGATGTAACCGTCGGTTTTACCTGCTAACATCTGAGAAAATTTTTCAAAATTGGCCTCAAAATCCTCTGGATGAGTAAGCTCCAGGCAATGCTTGTGCACGAGTTCGTCGCGATCGTATAAGAGCAAATCGCACAGAGCGTCGTTAACTTCAATCCAATTGCAATTTTCAGCAATTGCGGGGTCAATAATTGGAGCGACGATGGCAATTCCGATCAGGGAATTTTCCACCACCGAGCGATATTTTTCTTCGCTTTTTCGCAAAGCATCTTGACTGTTCTGGCGTTCTATGGCGTAACGGAGCGATCGCATTAACAGTTCGCCGTCGATTTTTCTTTTGACTAAATAATCCTGTACGCCCACCGAGATCAACCGCAGGGCAAGCTCTTCGTCGTTTTGGGCAGTCAAAACTACGATCGGCACATTTACCCCATACTCTTGTATCCGAGCCACCGTCTCGATGCCCTGACTGTCTGGTAGTGAAAGGTCTAATAAAATTATGTCAAAACTTTCTTGATTCAATCGCTGCTGCGCTTCGCTGAGGCACTCTACTTTCGTCAGCAATATATACTGCCGACCGCTAATTCCTGACAGCAAATCTTCAATAAGCTCAGCTTCCTGAGGGTGGTCTTCTACTAACAGAACCTTGAAGCACGTAGGAGGTACAGCTAAGTTAAAAACTGCTTTCATAATATTTATTAATTAAAAGTTGTCTCAAGCTAACTTGGATTTTATCTTTTATTTCCGGGGGAGTTATCGAATTGCACCTACACATACATCGGCGATCGGATTGCGGTGTGACTGAACGCTACAAAACTTGTGTTTAAGAGTTATAATTATATCACAAATTCACTCGGCTGTCAACGCGAAATATGTTTTATTCTAACTTGCAATTTAACTGCTACCTTCAAGCTTCGCCCTGAAAATATAGGATTTAATTCAGCTTCTCCTGCCATCTAGCTTCTGGATATAGCCTTTCTCAAAAATATGAGGTACTCATGGGCATAGGGCATAGGGCATCGGGAATAGGGCATAGGGCATCGGGCATGGGGCAAAGAGGGCATCGGGAATACTTCACTTTTTTGAGAACCGCTATATAGCCTTTCGAGCGAAAGATGAGGTACAAATTTGATTTGAGATTTGAGATTTGAGATTAGGAGATTCGAGGATTCGAGGATTCGGGGATTGCGGAATTGGGGAATTGTTAATGAATTGGTCAATACCTCATCTTTCCGATAACCGCTATAAGTGCGTGCCTGATGTCTCGATTAAGGGAGAGTAAAGTGAAAAGTTGAACCTTGACCAGGTTCCGACTCCACCCACATAGATCCACCGTGACGTTCCACAATCTTTTGACAAATTGCTAAACCAATACCTGTTCCAGAATATTCTCTTTGAGTGTGCAAGCGCTGGAAAATTTGAAAGATGCGTTCTTGATGCTGTGGAGCAATCCCAATCCCATTATCTGACACAGAAAACAACCAGTTCTCCTCCTGTTTGGAAGCGGTAATATGAACCGTAGGCGGTGCATCGTGGCGATATTTAATTGCATTGCTGAGTAAATTCTGAAAAAGCTGTACCAGTTGAGAAATATCTCCCATTATCTCTGGCAATTCACTGTAGGTAACAACTGCTTGATCGTTGCGGATAGCCCCTTGCAGGTTGGCAATTGCTTGCTGGACTACATGATTGCAATCTGCCAATTCAAAGGGTTTCTGACTGCGACCAACTCGCGAATATTCGAGCAAATCGTCAATTAAAGTTTGCATTCTCGTGCAGCCCTGAACGATATTGGTGATAAACTTAATAGCTTGGCTGTCGAGTTGGTCTTTGTAGCGTTTTTCTAAAAGTTGAGCGTAGCTGGCAATAGTTGCTAAAGGCGCTTGCAAGTCGTGAGAAGCTACATAAGCAAATTGTTCTAGTTCGGCATTCGACCGCGCCAATTCTTGGTTAGATTTTAAGAGGGCAGATTCAGCGCGCTTGCGGTTCGATATCTCTTGTTGGAGGAGCAAATTTTGCTCTTGCAAGGCTTTTTCAACGGCGAGGCGGTTGCTGATTTCTTCTTGCAAAATCTGGTTTTTTTCGTAAAGAGTTTTTTCAACGGCTAAACGGCTGGTGATTTCTTCTAGAAGCAGCACATTTTGTTCTTTTAGCTGTTTTTGTAAGTTCCGCAGGGTAAGGTGACTTTCGATGCGGGCGAGCACTTCTTCAAACTGAAATGGCTTGCTGATGTAGTCAACTGCTCCTACTGCAAATGCGTTTACTTTGTCGAAAACTTCATCTTTAGCGCTGATAAAAATTACCGGAATTTCGCGAGTTTTAGGTTCAGATTTTAGATGCTGACACACTTCGTAGCCGTTCATTTCCGGCATCATTATGTCGAGTAAAATCAAATCGGGCGGATTAGAATTGCAGGCTCTCAGAGCCATTTGCCCATTAATCACGCAGCGGGGCGCGTACCCCCGATGAGTCAACATTGTAGACAACAGGCGCAGATTTTCTGGCGTATCGTCTACTACTAAAATGTTTCCTAATGGCGTCTCTGGTTGCTGATTGTTCATTGAGTGTTTTCCCAATATAAAGGAAGAAGGAAGTTCGGCAATGGATTATGTAACACAAGATGTAACGGATGGAATAAGGCTTAGTTATAGCTTTTCTGAGAAAGATGAGGTACGACTGGGCATAGGGCATAGGGCATAGGGCATAGGGCATAGGGCATAGGGCATAGGGCATAGGGCATAGCGCATAGCGCATACCTCACTTTTTTGAGAACCGCTATATGTAGAAGAGAAGTCAGAAGCAATAAAGCAAGGATTTCGGTAATTAATAAAATCCTAACCCTCGGGTGCGGTTCGTATATTTTATTTCGTAATTAAAAACAGACTGGGTTCTAGTAGGAATATTGGGGAAATAGAACTAGGAATCATCTCAGACATAGAATTTTCTATCATTTGTTTGTGCGGATTTTTTGGAATTGTTCGTTTACCAGAAAGAATTGGTTTAAATCCTCTCCCTTTTGGAAGAAATTAAAATTAGACGATTCATTACTCCAATCCTCTTCCTTCTAGGTAGAGGTCGCCCTCAAGCTGTCAACTGTCAACTGTCAACTGTCAACTGTCAACTGTCAACTGAATGAACAATCTTTAAATCTCCAGCAATAGAGTCAGAGCGTTATTGTACCAAGTCAATCCTTTATCTAAAACCTTAAAGCCAGCTACTTTACACATAGATTCTAAAGCATAAGCTGTAGGCAGCCACCACCAAGGGCCAAAGTCGTTGATGTCAAAAACGGCTTTATCAATTACTCCGAGAATTGGTGTGCCGTAGGTGTACTGCTGCCAGTAAGCTGTTAAGATAGCTCGTTCTGCTTCGCCCAAAGCGGGAATGAAGATTACCCCAGAAGCTGGAATTTCGTAGCGTCCCCGCTCGTTTTCTATAAGTTCTTGGGTAATTGCTGAAGTTAAGATTAAATACTGCCCTGTTATTTGACGCAAGCTCATTAAAATTTGCAAAGGGTGGGGGTGATGGTACAAAACTCCTGCACAGTGGACGACATCGTAAGGC
Source organism: Microcoleus sp. PH2017_08_TRC_O_A (assembly GCF_020738665.1). Taxonomy (NCBI): domain Bacteria; kingdom Bacillati; phylum Cyanobacteriota; class Cyanophyceae; order Oscillatoriales; family Microcoleaceae; genus Microcoleus; species Microcoleus sp. PH2017_08_TRC_O_A. Next base: position 114,403 of record NZ_JAEQCE010000013.1, on the reverse strand, counting down.
TCACCAATTTCTGCAAGCTGAATCTGAGTTATATCTTGACTGATACAATTATAATTAGCAATATTTAAACTTGCCATGCGATCGCGAAAATCATCCCAAATGTGTGCGGATGCCGGCGTGACATCAATCATTGTCAGAGAAACTGCACCGTATTTGCTTGCTACGGATACTTTTTCGTTGACTGTGCCCCACAATCCCCCGACTTCTGCAAAAGTCTGATTTTTGACGACTCGGGCAATGTAGCGATCGCGAATATCGTCATTCTCCAACTCTGATAATATACTGCGATCGCCCGTAGAGTCATTTTTTTGCAAAATTTCCGCCAATTTCCCGGATATTGCGGCATCTTGCGGCCGAATTTCTAACGCCATCAAGTACAAGACTGTAGCTGCGTCGGGGCGATCGCTCTCGGCAAACTTTTGGGCTGTTTCGCAGTAAAATTCAGGAGCGTGCAGCGGCTGCAATTCGTGGTGATAGTAACTCGTTGCCGGATCTAAACCTGACGGCACTCTTTTGATGAGAGCATCGCCTAACTTGGCGTAAATGTTGGGGAGATCCGGTTCGATTTGCAGCGCACAAAGGTAAGCAGAAACAGCTTCGTTCCAGTTGTGGATCTCAGTCAAAGCATCGCCTAAATTATAATAAGACCAAGAAAAATTGGGGTTGAGTTCAATAGCGCGCTGATAAGCAGTAGCTGCTGCTTTCCACTGATCGGTTTTTAACAGCGGTTCTCCTAAATTGTGGTAAGCCCAAGAAAAGTCTCGATTGAGTTCGATCGCCCGCTGGTATGCCAAGATTGCTGCCAACCAATCCTGGAGTTTAACTAAAGTTAATGCTAAATTATAATGAGACCAAAAAAAATCTGAATTAAGAGCGATCGCCCGCTGGTAAGCTGTCGCAGCTTCCGACCATTTTTCTAATTGAAAAAGCGCATCTCCCAACTTGTGACAAGAACCAGAAAAATTCGGATCTAAGTCAACAGCTTGCTGGTATGCTGCTGCGGACTCCGACCATTTTTCTAATTTGCCGTAAGCTTCACCGAGGCTGTAGTAAGACCAAGAAAAATTTGGGTCAATTGCCACAGCCGTGCGGTAGACAATAATAGCTTCTTGCCATTGTTCTAATTCGAGCAGAACGCTGCCTAAATTGTAGTAAGACCAAAAAGAATTCAGATTCAGCTCAATACTTTCGCGGTAGGCAGCTTCGGCTTGGCGCCAGAGTTTATTGGCTTGCAAAACATTGCCTAATTTGTAATGAAACTCCGAAATATCCGGTTGCAGCTTGATAGCTTTGCGGTAGTTAACAATAGCTTCGTCCCACTGTTTTAGGGCGCTAGCAGCTTCGGCTAATTTGGTGTAAGCTTCACAACAACTAGGGTTTAAATAAATAGCGCGGTGGTAACAAACTAGAGCTTTTTGTGGCTTGTTTTGCGCCAACAAAGTATTGCCCAAATCTAGATATTCTTCCGGTATGTCGATCGGTTCCACGCTGAGTGATTGATACCAACAGTCGGCTGCTGGCTCAGCTTGACCGACTTCGGTAAATATCCGGCTCAAATTGCGGTAAAATCCTGCAAAGTCTGGTTGTAGGGCGATCGCTTTTTGGTAACAGTCGATCGCTTCTTGCCATTGTTGCAAACTAGCGCAGAGGGTGCCGAGGTTAGCAAAAGCTTCGGCAAAATCCGGTTTGTGGGCGATCGCAACTTTATACCAATACCGAGCGTCTTCTAGCTTACCCTGAGCTTGCAGCGCCTTTCCTAAGGTTTTGCAAGTCTCGGCGGAATCGGGGTGGGATTCGAGAATTTGGTGGCAAAGTGCGATCGTCCGATCCAACTTCCCTAAAGCTAAATATATTTCTGCCTGTTGTTGCAAATCAACCGCGGCTGTTTCTGAATTCACTTTTAACGTTCCTGTTTAGTAATAATTCCCTGTGTAATTGTAGAGCAAAACCTCTCTAATATCCTCCAGATCGTGCACCGACATCAGCCTGACTGTAAATACCGAGTACCTGGATGGCATTTATGCGATCGTCATCGAGGGCTACGCTAACGAACTTTAATAGGACTTACGCACAGGTTGCCAGAAACCGGGTTTTTGCTGAGAAGACGCGCTGTGATTCGCAAATTTGGGAAAAAACCCGGTTTCTTTGTCGGAGTGCGTCGAGGACTGTTTAAGTTAATTTGTACGCAAGTCGAGCAAACACATATTTCGATTAAACTAAGATAGCAACCAGTTAAGTAAACCCACCTAATAAAACTCAAAATACGGCTCGCGCTTAAGCTTGTTGTGTATATCTTTTTCCCTCTTCCCTCTTCCCTCTTCCCTCTTCCTTCTACTGAACAACCAGGTAAACAATGTCAGCAGCCACACGCACACCGCAAGTCAGCGTAATTATAGCAGCATACAACGGATCTCGCTACATCGTACAAGCGGTAGAAAGCGTGTTGTGCCAAACTTTTACAGATTTAGAAATAATCGTTGTAGACGACGGTTCGACAGATGAGACACATCAGGTATTGCAGCCTTATTTCGACAGAATTCGCTACGTATATCAAGAAAATGCCGGAGTAGCAGCAGCCCGCAACCGAGGAATTCAGGAATCCAAAGGCGAATTCATCGCTTTTTTAGATCAAGATGACTTCTTTTTGCCAGATAAATTAGCAGCACAAATATCCCTATTTCGCCAGCAACTCTCCTTAGGAATTGTTAACAGCGGCTGGCGCATTGTCAACCAGCAAGGCGACAAAATTTCCGATATCAAAGCTTGGGAATATTTCCCAAAATTGAACTTAGAAACTTGGATAGTACAAATGCCCGTACTTCCCAGCGCCATGATGTTTTCACGTCAGTGGCTGGAACTTGCAGGCGGATTTAATTCAGAATTTGATTCAGTAGACGATTCAGATTTAGTTCTGCGTTTAGCCCTCTTGGGTTGCGAAGCAGCATGGCTGCCTCAAGTGACAGTATCCTACCGCCAGCACGATCAAAATGTATCAATAAAAAAAGCTCTCAAACAAGCCAATCTTTTTATTACCTTAAAACAGCAATTTTTCGCCAAACCAGATTTACCGCAGCACATCCGCGAGTTAGAAAATCCGGCTTTTTACGAAGCATTGACTTGGATGGCTTGGCAATTGTACTATAGTAACCATCCAGTAGAGGCGGTTGAATTTTTCCAAAAATCTATCCAGTACAGTCCTTATCCTCTAAGGCCAACAGTCACCGATTGGCAGAAGCGTCTGAGTGCGATCGCTCAAACTTACGGAGTTACAATCGATTTTCAATCGTTAAGAAACTTACCAGAATGGAAAAAAATAATGGCTAGCATACCTACCTCAAAAACACCGCGAGTCAGCGTAATTATCCCGGCATACAACTGCGAACACTACATTACTAGAGCTGTGGAGAGCGCTGTAAATCAAACTTACCAAAACTGGGAAATTATCGTCGTAGATGATGGTTCTACAGACAATACGAGGCAAACTTTAGAGCCGTACCGCGATGTGATTCAGTACGTATATCAAGAAAATCAAGGAGCAGCAAAAGCTCGAAACCGCGCTTGCGAAATGGCCAAAGGCGAATTTTTAGCATTTCTGGATGCCGACGACTTTTTCCTGCCAGAAAAACTCGCCAAACAAATTGCTTGTTTTGAAGCTGACCCCACTTTAGGGATGGTACAAAACGGCTGGTTGATGGTTGATGAAACCGGAAAAGACATCTACCCAGTCATGCCTTGGGAAGACACGCCCAACTTAGATTTAGAAAGCTTTGTCCTGCACAAAAGCGTGCGTCCCAGTGCAATGATGGTGCGGCGCGAGTGGTGGGAACGTCTGGGCGGTTTTGACCATCGCTTTCCGCCAACAGAAGATTTAGATTTTGCTTTGCGTTTGGGTTTAAAAGGCTGCAAATGTGCGTGGTTAAAAGAGATATTAACCTGCTACCGCCAGCACGATAGCAATCTCATGTCCGGTGGGGAAAAAGTGATGAAAAGCATGGAAATTGTAATGGAGCAATTCTTCGCCCAACCCAATTTGCCCGATCGCATACGCCAATTACAAAAGGCAGAACGTTACAAGTCTTTAGTGTGGATAGCGTGGCGGATGTACCGCGACGGATATTTGCCAGAGATGGTCGAGTGTTTGAGAAAATCCCTGTACTATACTCCTTATAATGGCACAGAAACAGTTTTTAAATGGTTGGAAACTTTTAGAGTTTCTTCGGAAAAATACACGAACAACTTTGATGCTTATGCCTTAACCAATTTAAAAGAATGGCAAGACATGGTGGCGGAGGCAGTCAACAATACCTATCAATTTAAATCAGAGCCTAGTTCAATTGGCCGCCAGCTTGCACCGCACGTACTCGTCTATGCAGAAGACCACGGAATCGGCGGTTTGGCGCAGTTCAACCACTCGCTACTTTCCAAATTAGCAGCCGACGGCTACCGAGTTACTAGCGTGCAAACTAAAGCTTCTAATCCTTTAATTACCGAACAGCAACAACTAGGTATCGAGCATATTTGGCTGGAGTTCGATACGATGAGGGAGTTTTTGCGAATTGCCTACAATTGTAGCGATGCTGAAAGAATTTACGCGGAAGCTAAACCGGATTTAATTATATTTAGCGATGGCTGGCCGATGGCAAATTTTGCTGCGAAACAAGTTGCACTCAAACAGAACATACCTTATGTAATTACTCTGGGTTATATCGATCGCACTTATAAGACTTTTAACCGTGGAGATCAGGTTCCCTATTTCGATGCAGTGGCCTATCAGTACAATTTAGCTAAAGCGGTGATAGCTGTTTCCCACGAGAATTTAAACTTGTTTAAGAGTTTGTTCAAAATGCCTCGGGAATGGGGTAAAGTAATTTATTACGGCAGGCCGAACAATTACTTTGAACCGCCCAATCTCTCAACCCGCCAACGCCTGCGCCAAGAACAAGGCATTCCCGAAGAGGCTGTGGTTTGTTTCACGGCGGCGAGACTGACTCCAATTAAAGGATATCAGTATCAATTGCAGGCGATCGCCAAACTGAAAAATCTGCCTGTTTGGCCGCAAATTTACTTCGTTTGGGCCGGCCCCGGTTCCACGACTCACGACAACATGGAACCGGAATTGAGAGCAACTGTCAACGAATTAGGAGTCACCGAACAAGTTAAATTTATCGGCCAGCGGTGGGATATTGCCGATTGGTTGGATGCCAGCGACATCTTTATTTTATCATCCAAAGCAGAGGGAATGCCGCTAGCAGTGATGGAAGCAATGGCGAAGGGATTGCCCGTAATTGCTACAGCAGTCAGCGGAATTCCCGAAGAGTTGGGAGATACCGGAAAGTTAATTGCCGATCCGACAATTGACGCGCAACAGACAGCACAAGAGTTAGCCGCAACGGTAGAACTATGGGCCCAAAATCCCGAATTGCGGAGGCTGGCAGGACAAGCTTGCAAACTGCGAGCCCAAGAGCTTTTTAAGGAAGAACGGATGCTGTTGGAATACTCAGAAGTTGTCGCCCAAGTCTTATCTGCTAGCGGCAATCGAGACGAATTTGCGTTAGCGAAGCCCTCGAAGAGGATCGCGCCCAAAGTCCAAAAGCAGATCGAAAAAGTTGACAGTATGCTCCATTACTATTATCTAGTATGGCAGGCTTGGCAAGCTTGGGAGCGCGGGGATATGTCCGGGATGGTGGAGAAGTTGCAGTCAGCTTGGAAATGCACGCCATTGTTGACAAGCGAAACTATCTTGAGTTGGATTGTAAATTTTGTTGCCTTATCTTCAGAGAAAGGGGAGCAATTCGATACTTGTGCGCTGATTAATTCCGAAGCTTGGCAAGAATTGATGGAATTAGTACAGGGTTTTGAACTCGCCTTGTCTCGTTAAATTTTAAGGTACGTTGTTGCGATGAAAGCGCTCTTTCATATATAAACAAAGAGCGCTGAAGCGCAACTACATACCTTGGAAAGAACTCATTTTAAGGTACGTTGTTGCGATGAAAGCGCTCTTTCAATATATAAACAAAGAGCGCTGAAGCGCAACTACATACCTTGATTGAATTGAAGTCTTTTTCTGTTTGCAACCACATACAATATGCAATATGCAATTCACCTTCAAGTTCAAACCTATTAATAAGCTGCTGCCAATTTGCTTAGCTTTGGTAACAATCCTGTTAATCGCGTATTTTGGGCAGCAGCCAACAATTGCCCAAATGCGATCGAACGTCACAGTCGATTTTGGACAGCCAGCCACCGGTATCACCTCCATGAGCGGCTTCTTGCACGGAATCGACCCCAGCAAGCCCCCCGATAGCTCCATTAAGCCCTTGCAGCCCAAGCTGTGGCGCGCCGGAAGACTCGATATTTACGATCGAGTAATCGCCAGCGGAGCCGAATTTCAACTATTAGTTAGCGACCTCTGGGGCTACGGCAGCAACCCCAAAGGCTGGCCCTATCAAAATTACCCCGCGTGGGAAGCCTTCATCCGACAGTTAGCCCAACAGAATAAGGGCAAAAAAATTATTTGGGATATCTGGAACGAACCAGATTTAGTAAATCCGTTTTGGAAGGGAAGCAGAGAACAATTCTTTGAAACTTACAAAAGGGCTTACAAAATCTTGCGGCAAGAATTGGGGCCGTCAGCGATGATTGGCGGGCCGAGCATCAGCACTTACAACAAAGAATATCTCGCGGCTTTTTTGGATTACTGCAAAGCGAACAAACTGGAAGTAAATTTCCTAGCTTGGCACGAACTCAATGATACCATAATTTTATTTGTTGACGATCACGTATTTGATGCTAAACGCAATTTCCAACAAAGTCCCTTTTACAAGGAACTAAAATTGCAAAAGATTTATGTCAACGAAATTGTCGGAGAATTAGCGCAGTATCAGCCGGGGGAAATTTTAGGTTATTTGTCTAACTTGGAGTATGCAAGAGCTGATGGTGCTTGCAGAGCTTGTTGGGATACAACAGTAGGTAAAAAAGTTAGTAATTGCTTCAATAATACGCTGACAGGGATGGTTACGCCGAATACTTTTGAGCCGAGGGCTGCTTGGTGGACTTACAAAGCTTATGCTGATGGAGTGAATTCGCGGGTGCTGAGTCGATCGGATAGCGATCGTCTTGTGGCCTTAGCTAGCAAGTCAAATCCCGAAGGTAAAGCACAGGTACTTTTAGGTTATTTCGATCGCAATTATTCGTCAGCCACAACCGTTACCTTGAATCTTGTAAATTTGCAGCAGCTTGGGATTAAAAACGGTCAAAAAGTTAGTCTCAAATTAGAGAAGATTCCTAACAATCTCGAAGGCGCTGTGCAAAAGCTGGTTATGGTTAAAGAAGAAAGTGTTTCGGTTGTTGGCAATAACTTGACTTATGTTGTTCCTAATGTCAAAGTTCATGAAGGTTATTTGTTGACTATTACCAAGTAAAATCACTCAAGAGTCGGCGGTTGGAAACCGCGACTACACAAACGATGTCCGCCTCCGCGGACGAATAAATATGGATGGGATTTGAGAGAAATGTGCGATCTAATTTTAAATCCGAGGTGGTTAGAAACCCGGGGGTTGGAAACCGCGACTACACAAACGAAGTCCGCGCAACGCGAGACTAAATAGTAGGCAGTATCTACAAAAAAATCAGGCTTAAATACTCCTCTATCTCTTAGTCTGCGGAGGCAGACTTGGCTTGTGTAGTAGCGGTTTCCAACCGCCGAATCATCGGAGATTTATCAACGATTGCTGCACGGATTCCAGCCATTCTCTGACTGTTTGATTTTTTGATTGTGGGTCATAGTAACAGCCTAATTCATCGAGGACGAAGGTTTCTAAATCTGGTTCTGAAATCGGCATTTCTAGCAGTTGACCAAGTTCTTGCAATGCAGCTTCAATACTTTCGGGGGGCTCGCTGTTCCGGTAGTTGTTGACTACTTGGCTGGGAGTGTCAGCTTCTAGCGCCCACTCTTGGTGAAAGTAGGAACTGAAAAATTGGGTTAAATTAGGAAATTGATCGATCATTGGGGATAAGCTGTGAGAATAAAGTATCCGGGAGGTAATTTATTGCTGCGCTGGAGGACGATTTTCAGGCGAGAGACTGGAGTTGCTTTGGATGAGCGGCGGCGCAGAGTAATGCCAATTGTTCTGTTGGCGTTGTAGTCGATCGTATAACGATTGCCTCCTTTTTTTACCCAGGAGGCGATCGCACTTTGATTTTTGGACATTGCTTCCGCAATCGCCGCTTCAGCGACGGAACGGTTAGCAAAGGAAGATGCAGCAGCAATTTCCATTTCTCGTCCGAGTCGCTGTGCTAATTCTCCTTCTGTTTTACCAACGTGTCTCTCTAAAGTGTGTCCTCCTGCGGCTTCGTGAACATCCAATCCGCCGCCCGGTATCTTAGGGACAAAGGCTATGGTGGTTTGTGGTATATTTGAGATTTCCCCTGCAAAAACAGCGCCACCAACAGCGGATATTGCCGAGTGCAATAAGATTGTGATTGAGGCGATCGCGCAGATTATACCTAAAAATCTTTTTAGGCGATCGAGTTGACTTTTCATTGTTGTTTTTGATGTTCAGTATAGTTGTCTAATGTTTTTGTCTGTTTCCTAGTTTAGCATTAGTGATAGTCCTGGACGCACAGGTGCCTAGAAACCAAATTTTTTACGAAAATTATGCGCTCTCAGGGTGCATCTCACGCAAGGAAAATATGTTTGTAGGGGCGAAGCATGACCGTAGTCAATATAGGATTATAACTAATAACTTATATGCGGTCATGCTTCGCCCTCTTCAAAATTGAGATGCACCCCGCTCTCACCCACAAATTAGGTTAAAAACCAGGTTTTTTTGAGGTTGATGCGTCCGGGACTGAGTGAGTTAGGAATTGCACGCAGCATTTAAGTGCGCGATGCACAGTCCGCACCCTACATTGTATTTAGAATATAATTTTGTTAGGGTTTACAAAGCTTCACTCAATCTGAGAAATTATTAATAATTCTTTGAAAAAATCCCAGATAATTGATGATAGATTAATTGATAAGTTTTCAAAAGGTGAAAAAATGCAAGTAGTCATCCTAGCGGGCGGTCTTGGTACTCGTCTGAGAGAAGAAACAGAATTTCGCCCCAAGCCTTTAGTTGATGTCGGCGGGCGCCCGATTATTTGGCACATCATGAAAATATACGCCCACTACGGCTTCCAAAACTTCATTGTCTGCTTGGGCTATCGCGGCAACATGATTAAAGAATATTTCCTGAATTATGAAGCCATGAACAATGACTTTACGATATGTCTGGGACGGAAAAATACCATCACTTATCAGCAGGAACATCGCGAACAAAATTTTCATGTAACGCTGGCTGATACTGGTGCAGAAAGCATGACGGGAGGGCGGGTAAAACGGATCGAAAAATATATCGATGGCGAGAATTTCATGGTGACTTATGGTGATGGAGTTGCTGATGTCAATATCGATAAATTGATGGAGTTTCACAAGTCTCACGGTAAGCTGGCAACTGTAACTACATTTCGCCCGATTTCACGTTTTGGGATTTTGGATGTTGACAGTGAAGGTCAAGTACGAGAATTTGCTGAAAAACCTCAAATAGACGGCTGGATTAGTGTTGGATATATTATATTTAACCGCCGGATATTTGAGTATTTGGGTGAGGATGATTGTGTTTTAGAACAGGAGCCAATGCAGCGTTTGGCAGCAGATGGACAGTTGATGGCTTACCGCCATGAAGGCTTCTTTTATGCGATGGATACTTATCGGGAATATAAGTATTTAAACGAGCTTTGGGATGAAGGGAAGGCTCCTTGGAAAGTTTGGGAATAATGATTAATTAAGATGGCGGTTTAAACCAGGAAAACGGCGGTTTAAACCAGGAAAACGGCGGTTTAAACCGCGTCTACACAAAGGAAGTCTGCCTCCGCAGACTGAAGAAACGGCGGTTTAAACCGCGTCTACACAAAGGAAGTCTGCCTCCGCAGACTGAAGAAGCTAATATAATTTTAATCGCATTGTCTTCAACCCACGGAGGTGGGTTTTGTTTCTATAGACGCGGTTTCAACCGCCGAGTCTGAAGATTCAACCCACGGAGGTGGGTTTTGTTTCTATAGACGCGGTTTCAACCGCCGTTTCTGAAGATTCAACCCACGGAGGTGGGTTTTGTTTGTGTAGACGCGGTTTCAACCGCCGAGTCTGAAGATTCAACCCACGGAGGTGGGTTTTGTTTCTATAGACGCGGTTTCAACCGCCCAGTCTTCTATAAAATCATCATAAAAAATGGATTTTCAATATATTCTAAACAGCGCGGAAAGTTACCTAAAAGAGTGCGTTGCACCCCGCGCGGAAATTATCGACAGTGACTCGGAAGCGCTGAAAACAGCACTTTTAGGATTGGAAAATCGATCGCTCTTAGCGTTGCGCGTTCCCCAAAAATGGGGCGGCGCGGACATTCCACCGGAGCTTTTTTACCAATATCAGGAATTGACTGCGCGATATTCTGGGGCTTTGTCTTTCCTGCAAACTCAGCACCACAGCGCAACTGCGATGATTGCTAGCAGTGACAATGAAATGCTCAAAGGCAGATACTTGCGCGCGATCGCCCAAAAAGAGTTACGCTTGGGTGTTGGGTTTTCGCATTTGAGGCGATCCTCTTCGAGGGCTTCGCTAACGGGCAATCCGGCAGTCACCGCAACTCCCGTAAAAGATGGCTATCTACTGTCGGGGAATGTTCCTTGGATTACTGGTTTTGGCTTGTTTGAAAAGTTTATTGTGGCTGCGGTACTTCCAGACAATCGCGCGGTTTTTGGTTTGCTGCCTTTTGCTAATATTGAACGGGAATCTGGTAAAATAGCTGTCAGCGAAATCATGCCGTTAATCGCGATGAATTCGACTAATACTGTGACAGCAAGTCTTAATAATTGGTTGTTGCATGAATCGGAAATAATTTCGGTTAAAGCTGTCGGTTGGATTGCGGAAAATGACAGCAAAAATATCCTGAATTTTGTGCCGGTTACTTTTGGCTGTATTCGCGCGGGATTGGATGTAATTGTAGCGGCGGCGATAGTTAAAGATTCGCCTGCGATTGTGGCGGCTTGCACAAAATTGGAACAGAAGCTCGATCGGCTAAAACAGCATTTCCTACAATCTCAACATAGCTCAAAAGCCGAACAATTAGCGCTCCGAGCGGAAGCTATTGATTTGGCGGTGCGGTGCGGGCACGCTGCGGTGGTGGTTTCCAGCGGTGCGGCTAACGGTAGGCTGCACCCGGCTGGAAGAGTTTATCGAGAGGCTTTGGTGTATACTGTTTCCGGGCAAACAAAGGATGTGATGGCAGCGACGCTCGATCGCATTCTAGAGTGATTCAGCTAGGTTGATTTTGATTTGAATCTGGAACGGGCAAGATGCCCATTCCACAAGAAGAAAAAAATGTGGGATGGGCATCTGGAAGGGGCAAGATGCCCATTCCACAAGAAGAAAAAAAAATGTGGGATGGGCATCTTGCCCGTCCTAATATTGTAGGTATATCAGCTAACCTGAGTTTTTGTGTCGATGACAAACAACTTTAACTCAAACAGTAACTCAAATAATTTAAAAACGATCGCCTACCGCGACATTATAGACTTAACCCATGCAATTCATCCACAGATTCCCATCTGGCCGGGTGATCCAGCGCCGGAATTTGAAATAGTATCTGAAATAGACAAAAACGGCTATTTCCTGAGAAAATTCTCCATGGGAGAACACAGCGGCACTCACATCAACGCACCGAATACCTTCTATCCAGCAGGCGCGAGTGTTGATAGTTATGCGCCCCAGTCTCTAGTTTTGCCCGGAATTGCGATCGACATTCGGGAGCAATGTCTTGCCAATCCCGATTACACTTTAACGATAGATGATATATTGAATTGGGAACGCCAGCACAAATTTATTGAACCGGAAAATCTAGTTCTATTATATACTGGATGGCAAGCCAAATGGCATGATGAGCGAGCATTTTTCAATCCTGACGAAGGCGGAGTTTGCCACTTTCCGGGATTTGGTCGAGCTGCGACTCAATTTTTGCTAGAAGAGCGATCGATTGCGGGAATTGGTATTGACACTCACGGAGTCGATCCGGGACAAGATGAAAGTTTTGCTGTGAATAAAATGGTATTGCAACAGCAGCGAATTGTGCTGGAAAATCTGGCAAATCTCCACTTTTTACCTGCGGCAGACTTCACTTTGGCGATCGGAATATTGCGCCTTTTGGGAGGTTCCGGCTCGCCCGTGTCCGTGTTAGCTTTTGTAGCTTAAGCTGTGGCATATTTGAATTGCATATTTCGGGCGGGCTGGAAGCCCACCCCACAAGATTTTGATTATTTATTAAGTCTAATTTAAATTTTGATTAGCTTAATGCGGTAAAATTGGATTGAGAGAAGTCGAGTACGAATAATAAGATTAATGACAGAACTGCCTAACGATCTCAATGATGCGATCGCCCAATCGCGCATTGCCACCGCCGCCGCCCTCTCGGATGGCATGAATCTCCTGCAAGTCGAATTAGTCTTTCCCGAAATCGCCCTGCAAGCACAGTCTATCACGCAACAATTCTTACCAGAATTTGAGGAAAGCCACTCCGGGATGAAAGTCTTTTTTCCCGATGCTGGTGCAGCCGCCCTCGCCCGCCGCGATTGGGGAGAAGTACCTTTTAAAATAAGTGATTTGGGCAGCAGCCGCACTCCTGTTGAAGATAATATAGCACCGGAAGATGAACTGTTTTTGCTGGTGAATCCGGCGGCGGTAGAGGTGTCGCAAGTCGAAAAACTTTATATAGCTGCGGCGGGCCGCCCTGTGATCTTGCTCAACCCGCGCCTAGAAGATGTTGCTACTATAGGTATAGGTTATGCAGGCCGTCAGTTGCGCGATCGATTCCTGAGCAAAATCGAATCTTGCTATTACATCAGGCCGCTAGATACGGCAGCTTTATTCCGCTGCTATCCGCAACCGTGGCAAGTCTGGCTGGAAATAAATGACGAATACGAATTAATTTCGGAAACTGCTCAAAAACCTGTGGGAGACGATTTAGAACGGATTTTAGCGAAAGCTATGGGAGTCGCCGATCCGGATTCGACTGCACCGGCAAAACCGCTAAAAAAGAAAGGTTTGTTAGCAGAAATGCAGACTTTCCTCAAGGCTTTGACTCAGTAGTATTGTAGAGTGCGTTAGCTAGAGTTATTTTCGATTTGCTCGATCGACTCATCGCTGGCGCATCCTGCACCTTAAACAGTTGACAGTTGACAGTTGACAGTTGACAGCGAAGTGATAAGAAGGGAGATTTAAACTCCGCTATTATCACAATCTGCCTTCATGCTGGGGCTTCAAACCCATGCTATTCGGTGAAATCATTGTTGAGTCAATCTAAAATCGACTGACTCGATAGTAGTAATTGCCACAGCAGAATTAACAGCGGTTATCAATTCTCTGAAAGACTTGCAGGAGAGGGCACTCCCGTGTTTCTAGGGTATCTTTGTACTTCACTTATACCGAAAGCTGGGATAACTTCTCAGTGTTGCGATCTGTAACTACGCAAATAAAATTGTGAACTTTACCAAAAGTTTATAAAAGTAGTATAATGGGTGACACCCCTCCTCAGCGAAAGATCGGAGGAAATAGCAGCTAAATCAGATGCTATAAGCGAGTAATTAAGGTTTCGATTCAGGAAAGCGGATAAATACAGTGAACCAGCGGCGCATTGTTATTGGGGACGTACACGGGCATTACGACGGGTTAATGCTTTTGCTAGAGGCACTTGCCCCGAGTTCGGACGATCGCGTATATTTTTTAGGAGATTTAATCGATCGCGGGCCGAAAAGCGCTCAGGTATTAGATTTTGTGCAGCAAAGCCCCTACCAAACGCTGCTGGGAAACCACGAACAACTGATGTTAGATGCTTTGTCGGGGCCCTCTGTGGATATGCGGGCGTGGCAGTCTTGGCTGTACAGCGGTGGGGATGCGACTGTCGCTAGTTACAAGGATACAGGGATGATGCCGTACAAACACTTAGATTGGCTGCGATCGCTCCCAACGCATCTAGACTTAGGGGATATCTGGCTGGTGCACGCGGGTGTGCATCCAACTATGCCAATTGACAAACAGTCGATCGAACAATTGTGCTGGATTCGCAAGGAATTTCATGCGATGCCGAAACCGTATTTTCCCGATAAATTAATTATTACCGGTCACACGATCACGTTTACCTTTGAGGGTGTGAGGCCTGGGGAATTAGTCAGGGGCCAAGGGTGGTTGGATATTGACACGGGTGCTTATCATCCAAAAAGTGGCTGGCTGACTGGATTTGACTTGAGTTATCGCAGAGTTTATCAGGTAAATGTGTTTAACAATCAAGTGCGGATTTTGCCGTTTGATGAAGTTGTCAGACAATTGAAGCCGCAGATTCCACCTCCAAAAGCTCAGTTGAAAGCTCAGTTGAGCTCAGTTGTTCAACAAGAGGCTTAATTCCTAACGAAGTGCTGGGAAAAACTTGACAATCTGTTCTTGAGTCTCTATTGTTTGTAGTAGTGGAAAGCAAGGGTTTTTCACGCGGAACTTTGAAAATTGAATAGATTTTGCGATCGCCTGCGGTTGGTTTCATAACTGCAAGCGATTTTGATCTAGGTGGGCGATCGGCTGCGGTGGGTTTCATTGCCGCAATTGATTTCGACGCACCTAGGGCGATTGGTGAAACCCTGATTCTTTCGTTGAGGTGCGTCGATTGTGTTTGTAGTCTGGGGTTGAGGGTTTTCAATCCTATGCTTATTGAAGATGACCCCCCATTTATTGAGAGTTAAAAAACGGTGCGTCGATTTGGCGTCTGGAACGCTCTCTGGGTAAGGGTTTGTAGCCGAACTCTTTCCCAAACGACTCCCCCGCAAGGGGATTGAAACAAAAGAGCATTCAGACTCGTAACTTTCCATGTGGCTTTCCCAAACGACTTCCCCGCAAGGGGATTGAAACATTTAGAGGTACAAAGTACTCCGAATTTCGTATAGCCTTTCCCAAACGACTTCCCCGCAAGGGGATTGAAACCGTTCCTCAGTAAAAATCGTAACTGTCTTGTTACAAGTACCTTTCCCAAACGACTTCCCCGCAAGGGGATTGAAACGAGAACGCCGTCCGCCAGTTGCAACGAAACACGTCGCTTTCCCAAACGACTTCCCCGCAAGGGGATTGAAACTTCTTGAGCTTGAACGGCCCGGTTCCAAAAATTGATAGTCAACTTTCCCAAACGACTTCCCCGCAAGGGGATTGAAACTTTTGGATTAAACCAGAAACTAAAACAACAAACAATCCACTTTCCCAAACCACTCCCCCGCAAGGGGATTGAAACATTGTTTCTTCCGAAGAAAAATTTATACACAAACCCAAATCCTTTCCCAAACCACTCCCCCGCAAGGGGATTGAAACTGTATTTGACTTTCGGAAAACAATATTTCGCAAAACTTTCCCAAACTACTTCCCCGCAAGGGGATTGAAACGTTTTCATTTCTATTCTCCATAGCTCATTTCTTCGAGCCTTTCCCAAACTACTTCCCCGCAAGGGGATTGAAACTTGAGAGCAAAAGCCCTTACCATTATCCTCATGTACACCTTTCCCAAACTACTTCCCCGCAAGGGGATTGAAACAGCTTGTCTTTATAGAGGTGTATAATTTGCTCTAGCTCTTCTTTCCCAAACGACTTCCCCGCAAGGGGATTGAAACTTTAAGCTGCTCTCGTTTAAATAAAATCACAAAATTTCCTTTCCCAAACGACTTCCCCGCAAGGGGATTGAAACGAATAAAGTGGTTTTTTGCTTGTGGGAGATTTAAAATAAATTCAAATCTTTCCCAAACGACTTCCCCGCAAGGGGATTGAAACGGAAAGTACAGCTTTCTCACATGGGAAGAAAGCTTTCCCAAACGACTTCCCCGCAAGGGGATTGAAACGTAAGGTCTTCTCGGGAAGGCCAGATTAATCTTTCCCAAACGACTTCCCCGCAAGGGGATTGAAACAAAAAGTGAAAAGTAGGAGAGAATTTTGTTTTTCTTTCCCAAACGACTTCCCCGCAAGGGGATTGAAACCCGAAGTCAAACAATCCAGCGACCAGAGGTACCGGTGTCTTTCCCAAACGACTTCCCCGCAAGGGGATTGAAACTTTCACTGCCGTCGCTACCTCCTGGTAGGGAAAAATCTCCTTTCCCAAACGACTTCCCCGCAAGGGGATTGAAACTTTGGTGCAAAAACGGCAAGGGTTCGACTTGGCTTTCCCAAACGACTTCCCCGCAAGGGGATTGAAACCACCAACCGATTGCTCGGTAATGGTCTATTTCATCTACTTTCCCAAACGACTTCCCCGCAAGGGGATTGAAACCCAAAACCTTTACCTTCGGAGGGGTTCGGTTTCTTTCCCAAACGACTTCCCCGCAAGGGGATTGAAACGGTATTTGTCCTCTTGCAAGGGGCAAGAAACCGGGTTTCTACGAGTTTTTCGGTTGGGTGACGAGAAATATAGAAAGAAACCCGGTTTCTCAGATTTAGGCAAGGGGCAAGAAACCGGGTTTCTACGAGTTTTTCGGTTGGGTGACGAGAAATATAGAGAGAAACCCGGTTTCTCAGATTTAGGCAAGGGGCAAGAAACCGGGTTTCTACGAGTTTTTCGGTTGGGTGACGAGACATATAGAGAGAAACCCGGTTTCTCAGATTTACGCAAGGGGCGAGAAACCGGGTTTCTACGAGTTTTTCGGTTGGGTGACGAGACATATACAAAGAAACCCGGTTTCTGAGATTTAGGCTCATGGCAAGAAACCGGGTTTCTACGAGTTTTTGGGTTGGGTGATGAGACATATAGAAAGAAACCCGGTTTCTCAGATTTACGCAAAATAGATCTCAAATGGGTTCTATAGAATGCGTCAGCTTGAGTTCGATCGCACTTCAACGCAACTCACCCACCCTACCAAAAACTACGATCGCAACAACCGACGCATTTCCAGCTTATAAGCCGCATTATTCAAACCCTCACCGCTAGCCAGATCCGGATCGATCGCCTGGGAAATCGCAGCAATTCGATCGCTAGTCGCCGGGTGAGTGCTCAAAATACTTGGTGGAGAAGGCTTATTTAGCAACTTCTTCATAAAATCAACCATCCCAGATTGAGCGTAGCCCGATCGCCCCATAGTTTGCAAACCCAACTGATCCGCCTCATACTCAGCTTGACGGCTGTGAGGGCGACGCAAAGCCAACTCCACCCCAATCTGTACCGCCTTAGAACCATCCAGCCCAGTCGCCGAAGCAACACCAGATGCGATCGCCATTTGACGCATTTGCTTAATCGAATGGCGAGCACTAATATGCCCGATTTCATGCGCGATCACACTTGCTAACTCCGCCTCATTATCCGCCGCCGCCATCAAACCCTTATTCACATAAACAAAACCGCCCATCGTCGCAAAAGCATTAATATTGTTATCGTCAATCACCTGAAAAGTATAAGGAATATCCGGGCGATCGCTTTCTTGGGCCAGTCGCTGACCGATGCGGTTGATGTATGCTGTAGTAGCCCGATCGCGATCGATCCTAAACTCCCTACTCGTCAACTGCTGATTGATTTGTCGGCCAACAGTCACCTCCTGGCGATCGGACATATTCGACAATTGAATAACTTGAATCCCCCGCAAAATCAGTTCCGGTAAAGAAAATGCTTGAGTCGGTTGTGGGGAAATCACGCAGATACCCGCAGCCACAATCACCGACAGAAATAGATAAATCCCCCGGCCACAACTACGCCGACAAGTCAACCAAAAACCTTTTAACATGATTTATACGCCCTAGAAGAAGGAAGAAGGAAGAAGGAAGGAAGAAGGAAGAAGGAAGAAGGAAGAAGGAAGAAGGAAGAAGGAAGAAGGAAGAAGGAGATAAGATGTCGGTTGAAACCGAATCTACAAAAACAAAGTCCGCTAGGGTGCATCTGTATCAAAAAGATGAGGTATGACTGACAGCTTATATAACCGCTTAAACCAAGAGGGCTGAAGCCCAACAACATACCTCATCTTTCTGAGAACCGCTATATATTCGTAGGGGCGAAGCATGACCGCAGAAAATAGGAGATTATAACTAATAACTTATATGCGGTCATGCTTCGCCCTCTTCCTTGCGCCA
The DNA here is from genome assembly GCF_020738665.1 of Microcoleus sp. PH2017_08_TRC_O_A. Taxonomy (NCBI): domain Bacteria; kingdom Bacillati; phylum Cyanobacteriota; class Cyanophyceae; order Oscillatoriales; family Microcoleaceae; genus Microcoleus; species Microcoleus sp. PH2017_08_TRC_O_A. The sequence goes on along the minus strand of NZ_JAEQCE010000013.1, from coordinate 96,241 downwards.
GATGCACCCGTCCGCGAAACGCGAGACTCAAGAAAATAATGTAATTTCAACCGTCGCTTCTTCAACCTGCGGAGGCAGGTTTTGTTTGTATAGACGCGGTTTCAACCGCCCGGTCTTTTTTTTTAGGAAAAACTCAAAAAGTCACTAAATCGGCAGACGAAATATAACGCTACTTAGTTGCTATTTTAACTTGTTCCTAAATTTTAACCACTCTCCCCTCTCCCCATCTCCCCCTCTTCCCATCCCCCACTCTCCAAGTCCTGCGGATTTTGGGCGATCGTTGTGGTAATATCTTTTGGCTTGTACAGATACTCCTGTCGCTGTCAGTGAATTAAGTAAGCGATTTATGAAAATTTTGGATTCTCAAGGCCGGTTGTTCGGCAAACTCAGCATTCTAGACGTAGGTGCAGCAATGATTGTGCTGCTAGTTGCAGTCGGCATCTTCTTCTTTCCCGGTACTTCCGGCGGTTCCGTCGCCCAAGTCGGCGGCGCCAGCGTCAAAACCGTAGAAATGGATGCAATTGCGATCGGACTCAAAGGCACAAACTTTCAAGAGTTATTCAAAGCCGGCGATAAAATCAACGTAGTAATCCGCAACCAGCCCTCTGGTCAGATTACAATCAAAGAGGTAAAAACCATAACTAGAACCCTCGCAGTTCCTCAGCCCAACGGCACCTTAAAAGCTGTCCCAGATCCTAGAGAAGAAGAATCTTTCAGCAGAAATATGAGATTTACTCTAGAGGGGAAAGGTCAAATTACTGAAAACGGCCCGGTTTTAGGAAATATGAAAGTCAAAATCGGAACTACTCTCGAACTTGAAGGCAAAAAATACATTTTCAACGCCAGCGTCATCGACGTGCGAGTCAAAGAATAGTCAGTTGACAGTTGTCAGTTGTCAGTTGTCAGTTGTCATTGGGAATTCGTGTCAAATTCAGACTAAAATCCATGAGAAATCTCGCTTCTAGCAGAGTCTAGATCCCCCCTAGCCCCCCTTCTTAAGGGGGGGACAAGAGTATTGTCAAAGTCCCCCTACAACCAGGGGGATTTAGGGGGATCTAGACTTGGATATAAACGAGAGATACAGAGGTCTTTAGGATTAAATTGACATCTATGGGTCAATACGGTTCACTAAGAATCCTTATACTGGGAGATCCCCTCAATCCCCCTGGTTGTAGGGGGACTTTAAGAGCTTTCTTTTTCCCCCTTTTTAAGGGGGTTAGGGGGGATCGGTCTTAAGTTAACTGTATTGATCTATGGGTAGTGGGGAATTAATATTCCTTCTTCCCTCGAACCTGAAACCTCTATCCGTCAAATCCGTTACAGAATTGGTTGCCGAACTTCTTTACTCTTAAGAAAACAACCTTAAATACTGCCGAATTAAACCAATAGTCACAGCCGGAACTTCCAACTGCGGAGTCAAACCCACATTTTCCAGAGTTTGAAAAACCTTAATTGCATCCGGGTTGAGATTAGCCAACCGCTGGCCAATCTCGGGGCTAGTAAACTGAGATTTTTCACCCCAAATAATCGCAGTCGGTGTTGTTAGCTGAGTGATATAAAGTGACAAATCAAAACACAAATCTCCCCGCACAAAAGACAAGGCTGCATATTCTGCATTTGGTTCCAAAGCAGATTGCAGATAAGCATCGACAATTTCTTGGTAGACTCGACGGGAATCGGCAAATTGGCGCTCTTCTAAAAAGCTGCGAATGCCGCCATCTGTGGCAATGCCCGTACTGTAGAGCAAGCGGTCTAAAATTGGAGTGTTGACGAGTTTAGCAAAGAAACTGCTGCCGTAATCTTGTCCGAAGTCTGACAAACCGCTGGGAATCGTCAAAATCAGCGATTTGAACAGATCCGGGCGGGCGATCGCAGCTCGAATCGCGATCGCCCCTGTCAGCGAAGAAGCTATCACATCCGTAGGACTTCCGCAAGTTTTTTCGATAAATTGGATCAGAGATGTGATATAATCTTCGACCTGATAATTTTTTTGGGGATGTTCCGATCGCCCCCAACCGATTAAATCCGGTGCTAAGACTCGATATTCCGCTGCAAAAGCCGGATAAACTTTCGACCATTCGTAGGCACTTGACCCGCCCCCAAAGCCGTGAAAAAATACTAAGTTCGGTTTATTTTCCGAATTTGAGTTCGGCAATCCGATCCAAGGCATTTTTTCAGCAGTGTAATATACCATTCTGCCGAGAGAAGTCACGATCGATCGCTGACCGAAGCCGAGAGGAACAAGCATAAATAAGCCTCAATCGCTGTGAGATTGTAGAGTTTCGCGGGTCGCCTCGTCTTTATTTAAAAAGATTGCAAAGCTGGCGCCGTTTTTGTAAAGATTCAGTATTGATTTCAATCTATTTTAGTACAAGTGAAGCCTGAAACTACACACAGCAACTAAGTTTTGCGATCTGCGCGCTCAGGTTGTGCAGTTATCCTCACCGTTGCAAACTACTTGCGATCGGAGATAATAACAAAATGATGGGTAAGACCCCTCAACACAATCAAGTCGGTTCGCCGACTCCGAAAGCAGGCACTCGGAAAGCAGCGGTATCAGATCTAGCTTTTAATCGCGGCAGGTTTACAGCCGAGAGCCGATCGCAAATAATTAATTACCATATTTTACGGAGCAGTGGCTTTTAATGTCGAAGGTTTCTGTTAAAAGGCGGGCGATGGGTTTTCCATACCTCTGATTGCAGGCAATGAAATCACGAGCCTCGCCGCTATCAATTCCAAAACACAAGAAACAACTAATATCAGGGAGGTATAAAAAATGCAACTGCTTAGGAAACGGGATCGCGAGGGTTTTATGGTTGATGCAAAAAGTCTTCTAGCTGACGGGTTTGCAGAGTTTGATACTGCCTGTCGAAGCATGGATTTAAACGGCAAACAGACATTTGTCGCCACTCCAGAACGATCGGGTTCAGGGTTAGATGTGCGATCGCGCGTCAGCGCACCGGGAATGGTTCGCCTAGCTTTAGAAGAATTGAAATGCTTTGAAGTAGTAGACAACCAGTTTGCCCATTGGGGAGTGACTTTTAGCAATGCCGTCGCCATCCAACCTTCAAACCCAGCATTCCTAACGGTTTCTGGCTCAACAGTGTTAATGGGTGCCCCAAAAAGCGGACTAATAGAAGTAAGTTTCAAGTATCCAGTTCGCAGCGTAGCAGGACTTGTCACCAGTTCGCGGCGAACGGTTTTATCTGCTTGCGACATCGACGGTAACCCGATCGTTCAAGATGAAATGCCGGCGCCGAATCTGGCAGGGTCTAATTCTCCGATCGCGCCTAACACACCCCTGCGCGTCAAAGCCCCAAATATTCATCGCATTACATTTTATGCTTTTGACGGTCAGCTAATAGTCGATGACTTTATTTTTGGTCTGTGAAACCATGCCATAAGTATCGTCCCAAGTCTGCAAACCTTCAAGAATGGCATTGCGGACTATAGCCTCGGGTTCCCGACTCAACATCAGGCGAAAGCACTCGGCAGCCCGGGAACGGGCGCTCCAACTTTTGACAGAAGTCACGCGGTTAAACCCACCCTGATTCACCAAATCGGTCATTTGCCGCACTGCAATCAAACGCTTCACAGGGTCAGCATCAGTCAAATCTCCCAAGATCCGATCGAGCGCTGCTTCATCTTCATCTTTTGAGGATCCCAGACTCAGCGCTTGGCGCAGCAACAGCCCTGCAATCGCGATCGTGCCAAAATTCTGCAAAATCAGGCTCAAAGCCATCCAGTGGCTCTCAGAGTCCGCCCAAATCGCCAAACTCATGTAAGCACCCAAGGTAGCAATCCCGCCGGCGCCTACTGCTAAAACCAACCGGCGGTTCGGGCTCTGCCAAAATTGCTCGGCTTTCGATCGCAGCAATTGCCATTCCCCGGACTGCCCTCGGTAAACCAGCATCATCGCTGCGATCCCCAACCCTGTCGAAAGCAATAACTGACTGTTCCACCACCCCCAAACTGCTGCCAGGGTGAAAGCCGCCAACCCACCTTTCGATCGACTCAAACGCGGTAGCAGCCACTTGAGAAAGGCGCTAGAAACCACAGGCGATCGAGCTCGATTGCTCTTCCCATCCACCCTCCGGCGTTTTTTTTCGGTTCTCTCTGGGGTTTCCTGCGGGCGATCGTCTAGACTGCTAAATGTCCTCAAAGCTCCGGCCTCAGTCATTTCTAAGGAGATCTCGCTCAAAGGAAGCTGACCTAGTTGCAAAGTGCGATCGGACTCTTTCGTTACGGTTTGATTCAGCTTAGTTGTAGTTTTTTTAAATTGATTCATAGTTACTTTTTTTACAAATAACTTTAAGTTATTTAGGCGTCTTTTGTACAGATTTTGATTTTTTCCAAACAAGAGTGTGAGACTTTAGAATACCAGAAATATCAACTTGTGGTGAGTGCCACAGATGAGTCAAATTCCGAGAACTTATTACTCGCAAAAGACTGATTGAAGATAGTTGGGAAAAGCACAACAGGTAACGCACGAATATTTCTCACTGACTTTTGAGTTCAAAGGCGATCGGAGTTGGGTGCCGGCAAAAAACACAAAAATTGACAATTTCAGAAATTTCGGGTATTTTGAGTGCTGGAATTCGCCCGCCGAGAACTGCGCGACGAAAATATAGCCTTTTGCCAACAGTCTGGGATCTCGCTACGCCCGGTGTCATACCATTTCCGATTTTAGATTAAATAATTGAAAAATTGGGTAGAATCACTGATTGCGATCGTGGTTGGGATCGGAGGCCTACAGTTGAGAAATGCTTCTGCCATGAATCAAATCATACTTTTTGGATGCTGTGGCCGACACCTACGGCGGTCCGTCCAGCTCGCTGTCAAGCTGTGCAGCGTTTCAAACCAGCCTCATTGGCTAAGATTTTTGAAGAAAATGTCGATCGCCCTCCCAAACTAGAACAAAAGCTGAGTAGGAGTCGAGCGTTGCCAGCAAACAGATGCGTTGCCATCAGCTATAATTTTTTCAGGTAGGGCATTAAATTGGCACGACCGAATCCCATTCCTCGGTACGACCTCGATCGAGTACGACCGCAGAGGATTTCCTTTTTATTTTAGGGAGCGATCGGGCAAAAGTTCCAGTCACTCGGAATCGGACGGCAAAAGTTCCAAGGACGGCGGCATCGCCCGTTAAATAATCCTCTGGAAAGAAACTTCACTTGAGATGGGGTAAATCAACAGTATATAGTTTTCTAACGAATGTTAACATTTGGTAACAAACCGCCTAGATTGAGTGAATGGCATATATACCACTCAGACTCATGAGTCAAATTTCTGGGCTTGCACGCAAACACATATCAGGAAGTTCTCCGATGAAGGCAAGATCAAAAGCATCAAAAACGAAGCAGGACAAAGACTCTACGATGTTGAGTCATACCAGCGCGGTGCAATTGTCGTGGGAACTATTTGCGAATGTCGCGTCAGTTCAACCAAACAGCGAGACGACCTTGCTAGGCAAGTTGAATTTATGCGAGAACGATATCCAGAAGCTGAAATCCTCCAAGGCATCGGCTCTGGACTCAACTTTAAGAGAAAAGGACTGCAAGCCCTACTGGTCAGAGTTATGCGCACAGATCAGCTCAAGATTGTTGTTGCCTGTAGAGACATCTAAAGCAGATTCGGATTTGAGCTATTCGAGTTTATGGTCAAGCAAAACGGTGGAGAACTCCTGGTTCTCTCAAACCCTTTTCACTGCCCTGAAACCGAACTCACAGCCGATTTTCTTGCCATCCTTCACGGCTACCGTTGCCGAATGCACGGCCTCAGGAGCTACAGCCAGAAAATCAAGAAAGATCCGAATATTCCCCAGCCCTGAACAAAAAGCTCTGTTGAAAAGATGGTTCGGTGTTTCCCGATTCGTATTTAATGCAACAATTAAATACTTACAGGAGCCGGGAACCAAAGCCAACTGGCTAACGATCAAGACAGGGATTCTCAACTCATTACCTGACTGGGCGTCATCGGTTCCATTTCAAATTAAATCAATTGCAATTAAAGACGCCTGTCAAGCCGTCAAAAAAGCCAAAGCAGACTTCAAAAAAGACGGACAAGTGCGTCGCTGTAAATTCCGCAGTCGCAAGGATACAAAGCAATCTATTTACATCCCTAAATCTGCAATCAAAGATTGTGGCATCTATCACACAATATTGGGTCGGTCAAAGCTGAAAGAGGCATTACCCAAGGATTTCAGTGACGGACGGCTAATGCTTGCCTATGGCGAGTATTATCTAATTGTCTCCGAAGAAGTGCAGCCGCGTCAGACCGACAACCAAGGTCGCGTGGTTGCCTTAGATCCCGGTGTTCGCACGTTCATGACTTTTATTTCCGAGAGTTCTTACGGATATCTCGGCAATGACTCCAATCTTCAAATCCAAAAACTGTGCTTCAAGCTAGACAGGTTAATCTCAAAAATGAGCGCATCTCCTAGCGCGCAGAAGAAAAGATTTAAAAAGGCTGCTGACAGGTTGAAGTCCAAGGTTCAACACATGGTTAAAGAGTTGCACGACAAGACTGCTAAATTCTTAGTTGATAATTTCGATGTCATCTTATTGCCATCATTTGAATCTTCAAAGATGGTTAGCAAGTCACGTCGCAAAATTCGCTCTAAAACCGTGCGTCAGATGCTGACTTTATCTCATTATCAGTTCAAGAAACATCTTGAATGGAAAGCTTGGGAGTCAGGTAAGGTAGCCCTGACTGACATCAACGAAGCTTATACATCAAAGACAGTTTCTTGGACTGGAGAAGTCAAGAAGATTGGCGGTTCTCGTGTTATTAGAGACCGAGATGGACGCTGCATGAACAGGGATCTAAATGGTGCTCGCGGGATTTTCTTGCGGGCATCGGTTGATACACCTTGGTTGAGAGAACATCTCAGCCTATGTATTTGTTGACGAATGTTAGCAAAAAAGTATCGGTTACGCTAGTGAAGAGAGAAAAGAATAGTTACGATCGAGACTTCATCAGTCCACCTTGTAATTTATTCCTCAGTTATCAAGCCCAACAGTTTTGCATTTTCTGGGAAGCGAGACTCTTGGCACTTCCAACAAGTGGGAAACTAGACCGTCAAAAAGCTTGGGTTTGATGGTAAAAGCCTTACTAATATTATGTAAACACCTTATCGATGGCTCGCCGGAACAATCTTGCAGGAAAACCCATGTCTAGTATGCAAAACCAATTTACGGTTCACTTTTGGGGCGTTAGAGGTAGTATAGCGTCTCCCGGAGCTGAAACAGTACGTTACGGGGGCAACACGCCCTGTATAGAAATGCGAGTGGGTGACAGCCGCCTAATTTTCGATGGCGGTACTGGGTTGCGGGTTTTGGGACAAACTCTCCTGTCGCAGATGCCCGTAGAAGCTCATATGTTTTTTACTCACACTCACTGGGATCACATTCAAGGATTCCCATTTTTTGTCCCAGCTTTTATTAAAGGCAATTGTTTTCACATCTATGGGGCCGTTGCTCCTACTCCTAATCAAGCTACTATCCAGCAGCGACTCAACGACCAGATGCTCCACCCTAATTTTCCGGTGCCCCTGCAAATTATGGGGGCAGATCTGAAATTTAACGATATAGAAGTGGGTGAACCCATGGAAATCGGAGAGATTAAGGTGGAAACAGCTTTGTTGAACCACCCCGGTGAAGCGATCGGCTACCGCGTCAACTGGCGGGGGTATGCGGCTGCTTACGTGACTGATACTGAACATTTTCCCGATCGTTTGGACGAAAATGTGCTGTATTTGGCTCGCGATGCTGAGGTGCTGATCTATGATGCTACTTATACGGATGATGAGTATTATTCGGAAAAGTCTAGCAGGGTTGGCTGGGGACATTCGACTTGGCAGGAAGCGGTGAAGGTGGCAAAGGCTGCTAATGTCAAAAAGTTGGTGATTTTTCACCACGATCCGCTGCACAATGACGAGTTTTTAGACAAGGTGGGAGAGCAAGTGGCTCAAAGGTTCCCGAACAGTTTGATGGCGCGGGAAGGTTTGTCGTTACAGTTGCTGCCTCCTCAAAACAAGGATTTGTCTGAAGGGTCGTCTGAAGGGTCGGTGGAAGCCCCTAAAGTGCCTGCGTGATGGATTTGAGATTGCCAGATGGTTCTTAAACAGTTGACAGTTGACAGTTGACAGTTGACAGTTTGAGAGCGGCATCTACAAGGAAGAGGATGGGAGTAATGAATAGTCTGATTTTTATTTCTCCCTCAAAGAGAGAGGCTTTCAACCAATTCTTTATGGTAAATCTTGAGGTCTGAAATCTAAAATTTAAGTGAGGGCTGACCTGACTCAAAGACGGATACAAGCCCCGGCTTAAGTCGTAGAGAACCAAAAAGTTTAGATCGAAGTTCTAACTCCCAGTATCGATTCTGTGGAGTCAAATCTAAAATCTAAAATCTAAAATCTAAAATCGACTGGCGATCGCAATCTGGCTAAGTATGGCAAAATCTTAAGCGTGTGGATAACTTCTTCTTCAACCGCTGCTCTGACTCCAACTTCTGTTGCCTTGGGAAACTTTGATGGTTTGCACCTAGGGCATCAACAAGTCGTGCAGCCAATTTTAAATCGATCGCCGGGGCTAACTTCTGCGACGGTTTCTGCGTCGGGGCAAAACTTGCGCCCAAACGCTGGCAGAGATCAAAATTTGGAAGGCGAACATCCGGCAAGCTGGGAAAACGACTCAGCAGCACTGCCGGAAACAGCCCGCAGCGCCCTGAATTTCAATGGTGCGATCGTGGCGCACCCCCGGGCCGAGGGCAACAGCCTCTCTGGTCGCGATGATGCTGCGGGCGATCGGCTTTACGGTACTGTGGTGACATTCAATCCCCACCCGCAAGAATTTTTTACAGGTCAACCCAAAAAACTGCTGACACCTCTGGCAGAAAAGGTAGAATTGCTCGCAGCAATGGGTGTCGAGCAACTTGTGCTGCTGCCGTTCGATCGAGAACTGGCAGCATTGACTGCTGCTGAGTTTGTCGAGGAAATTCTGGTGCGGCAACTGCAAGCGAGTCGTATTAGTGTGGGGGTGGATTTTCGGTTCGGACGCGGACGTGCTGGGACGGCTGTAGATTTGCAGTCGATCGCCTCGGGTTACGGTATTGATGTTGCGCTGATACCCCTGCACAATTGCGATGAGGGCGATCGAATCAGCAGTTCCGCGATCCGCGAAGGTTTAGCATCCGGCGACCTCACAAAAGCGAATAAGTTGCTGGGGCGGCCTTACAGTTTAGTCGGGACTGTGGTTGGGGGACAGCGGCTGGGTAGGACGATCGGATTTCCGACTGCTAATATCGAACTGCCACCGGAAAAATTTTTGCCGCGTTTTGGCGTGTACGCGGTGCGAGTCTCGGTGAAGGATGGAGGCGGAATCATCAAAAAAGATGAAAATTCTGCCTATAAGTGGGAAAATCCCCAATCTCTAATTCCGCGCCAAGCATCAGATTTATCATTCATAAATGGGGTGATGAATGTTGGTTGCCGCCCGACGGTAAACGGTCTACAACTAACTGTAGAAGTTCATCTGTTAGATTGGTCTGGGGATTTGTACGGTCAAACCTTGAGCGCAAGTTTGATAGAATTTTTGCGACCCGAACAAAAATTCGCTTCTCTGGATGCTCTCAAAAATCAAATTCAGACAGATTGTGATGTTGCTAGAAAGGTGTTAGCTGCCAATGGTTAATAGATCTATTGCAAAAGTATTGGCTAATCAAATTTTCGGACGGGCTAGAAGCCCATCCCACAAGAAAAATAATTGTGGGATGGGCTTCTAGCCCGTCCTAATTATGAATCCATTGTGTATAGTTTTGCTTGGGCGATTGAAATCGCGTGTATAAAAACGAAGTCCGCGCAGGCTGAGTGAGAATAAAAGAACAAGCAATTAACAACTAGCAATTAGCAATTAAGTAAATCAACGTAATTAAGGTAAAATGCGGAAGGCTAAAAAGCTTCCTTCTTCCTTCTTCCTTCTTCCTTCTACTTAAAAATCAGGGATATGAGAGAACATATTGAGCGGCTCAAACAAAATCTAGGCAAGACAATTGTCGGTAAAGCGGATGCTATTCGCTTAGTGCTGGTAGCCGTGCTTTCCGGGGGACACGCGCTGCTGGAAGACGTGCCTGGTGTGGGAAAAACGCTGTTAGCGAAGTCTTTGGCGCGATCGATCGATGGGAAGTTTCAACGCATTCAGTGTACTCCCGATTTGTTGCCAACGGATATTACCGGTACTAATATTTGGAATCCTAGCAGTGGCAAGTTTGAGTTTTTGCCGGGCCCAGTTTTTGCTAATGTTTTGCTGGCGGATGAAATCAATCGGGCGACGCCGCGAACTCAGTCTGCTTTGCTGGAAGTGATGGAAGAAAAGCAGGTGACGGTAGATGGAGTTTCTCGGAATGTTCCGGCGCCGTTTTTTGTGATTGCGACTCAAAACCCGATCGAATATCAAGGCACTTTTCCGCTACCGGAAGCGCAGATGGATCGGTTTACCTTGTCTTTGACGTTGGGCTATCCCGCTGCGTCGGAAGAGTTGCAAATGTTGGAACGGCTGTCTGATACTTTTGCTGTGGAAGATTTGCAGCCTTGTATTTCCTTGGAACAGGTGCAGGAATTGCGCCGTTTGTGCGCTGCGGTGCAGGTGGAAGGCTCTTTGAAGCAGTATATTGTGGATTTGGTGCGATCGACTCGCCAGGATGAAGAGATTACTCTAGGCGTGAGTCCCCGTGGTGCGGTGGCGTTGCACCGGGCATCTCAAGCGTTGGCGTTTATTTCAGGGCGGGATTTTGCTACCCCGGATGATGTGAAGGATTTAGCGCCGCACGTACTTTCTCATCGGTTGATTCCGGCGGGGGGAAGGAAGGCGAAGACGATTGTTGATAAGTTGTTGAGAGAAGTTGCTATTCCTTAAAAAGATAAGACGGCGGTTGAAACCGCGTCTACACAAACAAAGTCCGCCTCCGCGGACTAAAGATAATTCGGCGGTTGAAATCGCCAATTCTTCAACCCGCGGAGGCGGGTTTCGTCTGTATCGACGCGGTTTTAACCGCCCGGTCTTCTTATATTATGATGATTGTTGAATAGATCCTTGAAATAGCGCCACTAATTTCTTTGCCTCTAGATCAACATTATGTTGTTGAGCAACCCGTTCGGCTCCTATTTTCCCCATTTCTTCTAGCTTTTCCAAAGGTGCTTCCAATGCCGCACGCATAGCAACAGCCAATGCTTCTACGGAACCGGGAGGAACTAACCAACCGCAAACACCCGGTTCTACGAGCTCTGGAATACCAGCAACATAGGTGCTAATTACGGGCCGATTGAGAGCGAGGGCTTCCATAATTACGACGGGTAAACCTTCAGCAAAACTCGGCAATACCATGGCGCGGGAAGCTAAAATCTCTTTCTGAACTCGATCGCCACTGGCCCAGCCGGTAATTTCTATATAGTTTTGCAGATTGAGTTGTACAATCTGCTGTTCAATTTCAGCTCGCAGCGGCCCGTCTCCAACAAATACCAATTTAAACTCTAAACCTTGAACAGCTAGCTTGCTGGCGGCTTCTAACAGTAACAAATGACCTTTTTGTTCGCTGAGTCTCCCGATGCAGGCTAAGCGGGGTGCTGCGGGTATGGGGACGTGGGGTGCGGCTAAAAATGCTGCATCGACGCCGCAGTGTATGACGTTGATTTTTGACCAATAAGCGCGATCGCACCACCGAAATAGCTGACTTTTGCCGAAGGAACTGACTGCTGCTACAAAGGTCGATCGTTTAATTTTTTCATCTAAGGAAAGAAGTGTAGCTTTATCAAATTCTTCGGGGCCGTGAACGGTGAAGCTGTAAGTCGGGCCGCCCAGCACGCGGCATAACATTGCAACAGTTGTGGAATTTGTGCCGAAGTGAGCGTGAACGTGTGTGGTACCGGATTCTGCGAACCAGTTTAAAAGAATGCAAGCTTCTGCGAAATAAGCTAGATGCAGCAAAATTCCGCGTTCTGAGTGTAAGCCAACTTTGAACATTAACCGCAAAGCTTCGAGGAATCGAATTGGTCTAGTTGCGGCAGTGCGGAGTAAGCCCAACGCTAAGCCCTGTACGCCAACTCCTAGGATGACTTTGGTCAATTCTTGTTCTTGTTTGTCTGCGCCGTCTACGAGTTCGGATTCGCAGGATCTGATGGAGTAACGCCCGACTTTGAGGCCGCAAGTTTCGACGGCTAGGAGTTCTCTGCGGACGAAGCTGTGGCTGACTTTGGGGTATTGGTTGACTAGGTAGGCGATGTTCATGAACGGGGAGAAATTTTTGTGGTAAAACTTAGATTAGTTTAGCCTTATGGATGTGCGGGGCGATCGGGCGATCGGGAAAGTTTGGGTCAATTAGGTGGATGATTAAAGTCCCCTTGCGGGGAAGTCTGAGCAACTATCAGAATGAATCTGACTGTTATTCAGCATTACGGAAGAGTTTGTTTCCGTCCCCGTTAGGGGAAGTTGGCAGTTGTTTGATTTTTCACTTAAGAAACTCTTGCTTCTTAAGCTTACCAGCCTATCCCTATTTTGTTTAAAATTCAAGTATGTGAAAGTTAGAAGCTGAGTTTTAGATATTTTTGTCAGGGATTTAATAGCTTTTTAACTATTTGTAGATTATCAAAAGACCGATCGACATCTATTTTTGTATATCTAGTATAATGAAACCGAGAATTAGTTTTTATACTTGTTTTTATACCTGCTTTCATACCTGTTAAGTATCGCGCTATTTGACTTTCATTTTTCAGATTTTTATAAGCCTTCTCCAAGCTTCTATCTCGCCTGTCAGCAATGTCACGAACATAATCAAACAGGCGATCGTGTGGCGATGAGGAACCTTGATATTTTTCTTCAAGATCGACTTTCTGAACCTTTGCATAAGCTTCGATGCAGTGTAAAGCTGAGTAAAAACACATTGTCACTGCCCAATCAGGAAAAGTATCTCTGATACTAAGTGCCGCCTCTTCATTATTCTTAGCTTGTTCGCGATGGGACTGTTCGCTCGGCATAAAAATCAACAGCTACTTTCTAGTTTGTTCAGTAATTTAATCTTTGGCGTTGCCGATCGCAGATATAAATTTGGGTAGGAATGAACGGTTGTTCTCCCTTGCCGTGTGTATCGAGATCGTCGATGAATTATGTCTCTATTCAGCAACGCCTAATTGTTTTAAGTTCTAGCTATAACATACCAATTACTGCCAGACTTAACTGAATTGTAATAACTTGTAGGACTTGACAAAGTTATAGTTTCCGAGCGAGCAACTTCTTTCGCTCCGTCTTGGATTCTGACAAACTTTTCCACGAGTTTTTCGTCAAAGTACCATTTTTCATTAGTTTTATCGCGTAAATCCCATTCACAATCAATTACTAAGTCTTGGATTTTGTCCCAAGTTTCATAATCCAACTCTGTTTCAGGGCATAGTTCTAATTCAAACTCAATCCAGTGAATGTCTTCCGTTCTAGGAGCTATTGCTCTAACTTTGGCGACACCATCTATCTTGGCTAACTTCTGGACTAATTCCTGTACTTCAACAGGAGCAGTAGGCGACTTAAATGACTGCTTTGGTTTCAGAGGAGAAGGAGGGAATTCAAAGAATTTAAAAGTTTTTGGATTCGATGTTGAGCTTTGAAGTTCCGCTCTTGAGTTTGTGATTACTGTCATTGTCTATTCCTGCAAAAATTCATTAAGACGGTCTCTTAAAAACTTGGCTTTTTGCCTGGTAAATGCAAAATTGCCTACCAAATTTTGTGTCTGTTTTGACTCTGGCTCTTCCGCAGTAAAAGGACTATCTGATAACATCCCTGCTATTAATATCCCATCGCTCTCGTCAATAGCTACTACTACACCAGTCACCAGATAAACTTGATTTTTTTCTACATCATTCACTTGTGTCATCCTTGGGTATTACCCTACAACAACTATGACAATTTAAATTTAAAGTCCCCTTGCGGGGAAGAGGACTGACATAAGTTATGCAACTGTTCAGTCAATCTAGAGGCGTGTTTCCATCCCCTTGCGGGGTAAGTTAAGAAAACTGTAACAGTTTTAGGAACACTTTTAGCCTCTAGTAATTTAGATAATATACGTAGTTTCTACAAAAGTCAAGTGCATGTCAGCTTGAGAAAAAAATCGTGGTTTTGAATACTATATAAAAACTCTCCAAACATAAATTTTAAACGTAAAAAATATTGCTCGCACAAAGCAATGCAGTGGGGTGATTTTCACCTCACCCCATCTGTATTTTCTTGCATGAATCTTTAGAAGGTTGAAGCATTTACGTATAAAGACTCTGGATTTCTTCCTATATCTAAGCGCAAATGCTTCATCTCTACAGATTTAAACCAACTTTTCCAAGAAGCCTACTTTACTTGATATCGTGACTTGATATCATGTAAGGCTGGTGAGGCGCTGGAATTTTTGAAAGTATGCCAATGCTGCCACAACTGGACAGAGTTATTAGCAGTAGTGGCGATGCCTGCGACAATTGCCACTATTGCCGCCAGCTTCTGTAAATGACGAACTTTTGTTAACTTGTTCTTCGAGATAGCCTTGCTTAAATTTTTATCCGGTTCTTCACCTTGTATAGGAGAATGGAGATCGTCCGGTGATAAGCTTTCCGATACACCTAACTTGGCTGAATCTGCTGGTAGGTAAGCTTCCAATGTCTGTGGGTATTTTTTCATGTCTTGGGTGTCTTCTACTAAAAACGTCGGTCTGATTGCCTGAACAGGTGCATAAGTTATGTTGGTAGAGCCTACCTGATAATTGTTGTCAGGTAAGTCTGTTTTTTCTAGCCTACACATAGGTCGATCGCTCCAAAAAAGTATCAAAGTTTACAAGGCTCACAGTTGAAACTGTCAGCCTTACTCTTTATATTAGGGAGCACCACAGAATGATTGATCCTATAATGACCCAAAGATAATTTCAGTGTGCAGCGTATCTTATGTCTCTAAAATCTATCATGAAACTGACCGAACACGCCAAATCTCTTTACATCAAAACAGCTCAAAAACTCAAGGGGACAGACAGACGACAATTCATGGCATCGGTAGTCAAAGGTTTAGGAATAGGTGGACAAACGTTAGTAGAACGGGAGTTAGGATGGAACAGACGCACCATTCGTAAAGGGATGAAAGAATTGAAAAGTGGTGAGCCAATTGTCGATGGTTTCAAGCGCAGTGGACGAAAGCGGGTTGAAACTTTCATTACCCAACTTATTGAAAGATATTAAATCGTTAGTAGACCCACACAGTCAAACTGATCCTAGCTTTAAGAGTACGCGATTATATACACGCATTACTGCCAAGGAAGTGCATCGTCAATTAATTGAACAATTTGGTTATAGTGACGAAGAACTACCAAGTACAGAAACAATTCGACGAAAATTGAATGATTTGGGTTATACCTTAAAACGAGTTCTTAAAACTAAACCGATTAAAAAAATCCCGGAAACATCAGCTATTTTTGAACAACTTGGACAAATCAATACAGAAGCTGATAATAACCCTAATACTCTCCGAATCTCCATTGATGCCAAGGCTTCCGTCAAGATTGGAGAATTTGATAGAGGTGGTAAAAATCGGACGCCAACTATTGCACTCGATCACGATTTTGCGACTGAATCAACTGTGATTCCCTATGGCATTTTTCTGCCTGAGTACAACGAGTTATTTTTATTCTTCGTTACTTCTAAGTTGACGGCTGATTGTATAGTTGACTTACTTGAAAGTTGGTGGGAAACGGTTAAACACCGTTTTAGTCACATTCAAAAATTGGTTATCAATCAGGATAATGGGCCGGAAAATCATTCTCGTCGTACTCAGTTTATGAAACGAATTTTAGATTTTTCCCAGAAATCTCAACTGACGTTACAATTGGCTTATTATCCGCCATATCATAGTAAATATAACCCAGTAGAGCGTTGTTTTGGTTGGTTAGAAAAGCATTGGAATGGTAGTTTACTTGACAGTGTTGAGAGTGTGGTAAATTTCGCCAAAACTCTCACATTTAACGATAAAAATCCAGTAGTGACATTAGTAGAAACAATTTATTCCACGGGAGTTAAAATTAACAAGTTAGCTATGGCAGAAATTGAAACCCAGATAAATCGTCTGCCCAATCTTCACAAATGGTTTGTGGAAATTTTCGCTAAACCCACATAGCTATTGGATCATTCTTTTTGTGGAGGCCTCTTACACTATATTACACTCAGAACACTCTCGGTATCGGCAAATATTGTTTCTAGCCAGCACACTTCACTTTCTTGGGACTCCCATCCTCCTTAATATCTAAAATTTCAACTTTCACCACTTGTCCTTCAGAAAGAGATTGTGCTTTTTTCGGTTCTTTTTCAGTTAGCCTGATAGTTCCCAAAATTTCATATGTCACCTTGTTCCCTTTGACAGCAGTAACTTTGGCTTCGACAATTTGACTAACTACAAACTGATGACTGCCGATCGCCTTAGCAATTTCAACTTGTCTCACTGACTCTAAAACAGGGGCCACAACTTCTCCGATCGGTCCGGCTTCTTTGTAGTAACGCATCAAACGATATGCCCAACCTAAAATTTGCAGCAAAGTGCTAGCATCCCCTTGAAATCCTTTGAGACAATCGCTACAAGCTTTGTCTATACTGCGATAATAATCTGTGGTTTTGCCACTATGTCCGATTTGTCTACCGTTACCGACAAGGGTTTTAAGATACTTAAAAAACCTGGAATTAGCATTAGTTTGATTTAGATTAACTGCATTGCGAAGATAGGCGATCGCCTTTCCGAACTCATTCACATCTGTCTGATCTTTGACTAGAGTTTGAGCGATCGCATGGGCAATTTCCCATTCTCTTTCAGTCAAAGATTCTGTCATTAATTCAGGTGTAGACATCTTTAATACATTCCTGTTGGAGGTTCGCGATCGGTCGGATATTTTAACACTTCAGCTAGTTGTTGCAGTTGAGTTGCTTGCACTAAGCTAGAATGAGCAGCTTGAATATTTTTCTGCATGAACTGTTGCAATTTTGTGCCCGTTATGCTCTCAGATTCTGGAGGATTGTAGGAGGAATAGCGATCGCGCAAATCTCCCTGATTCTGCAACACCTTTGCTGCTGTTACCTCCACAGTCATCGTTCCCATGCCGATCGGCTTTCCGCCACCTACCTTAAGTGCGATCGCATATTTTGGATCTTGGCCCAGCACAATCAAAAGCGTTCCCAACTCTGCTGGCGTTAAATTTTTGAATTGTATCTGTGTTTTAAAAGTATACTCTTTAGCAGCTTGCTGAACAGTAATGCCTTGATTTTGACCTTTGTCGATCGCTCTAATTGTGTGATAATAAAACTTGCGTCCAGCTACATTACCTCTTTGGTTAAAATATGCTCTTCTTTGGTCAGGACGGGGACGATATAAAGATGGCATAAATCCAGTAGCAAAACCTGTTTTTTCGCATTTAGCATCGCTGAATTCAATTAGCCCTTGCCAATCTAAAGCACCGAATACTTGACTTGCCGGACAGAGTTCTTGTTTATTTTTACAAGGCAGGCGATCGGACGGAATTTTATCTTTGTATCTTGATGTAATTACTGCTAAAGTGCTATTAGTAATGGCTTCGTATGCCGATCGGATGCAGCCTTTGAGAGAACTACCTTGAATTGATAGTTTTTGGTCAATATTTTGAACCATTGTTTTGATTAAAGGGACGCGGCTGCCTATGTCGCTACCCATGACAACTACGCCTGTAGAGACGTGCAAAGTAGTCTGAACTTTCAAAGTGATAAACAAAGTTCCGTGCAGGCGATCGACCAAATATTTGTGATGTCCGGCAGGAGCTTTTTTCGGCGGGTGTTCATTGGGAAAACTAATTAATTTATAAGGTTTATCTACTCCCATTTCGCCAGCATAGTTATTAGAAACTGGGCGGATTGGTGGCGGTGTAGAACCTCGGAGTTTAGGTACGGGATTATTAGTCATTTTTTACTCCTGACGGTGAGGGCGATAAAATGAACGGTGGCAGTTCTTTGGTCTTTAAAGTATCGCTGACCTATGGTAATATTCTTAGAGTCAATTTTTTCGTCATTTTCTCCTTTATAGATAAAAGTTTTAGGAAATTTGGGTTCGTCAAGGCTGTGAAAGTAAGCAGCGCGATCGCAGCATTCCCAATTTTCGCCGATCGCCTCAAATCCCTCTAAATCGGCTGGAACCCTACTCAGGATTAACGCTTCATATGTACTTCCCTGCTTTTTCCAGCGCAATTCGCGATCGCTATTAAACATCTGCCCTTCAAAGCCGAGAGACAACTCATCGGGCAATTTCCTGCAAATGCCACTGACTGCGTGGGGCGATCGCACAAAATAGTAACTTTCCTCAGTTGCTAACTCTTCTAGCAACTTTTTGGCTTCATCCGGTGATAAACGCGATCGAACATATACAAAACCTGTATTCATGCTACAGCACCTGTTAAAAGCTTACTCCAAGCAGAAACTGCACATTTAAATAAATTGGGTACACCAGTCTCACCATCACCTTGCCATTTTAGCTGCACTCCAAAACCTAAATCCATCGGTTCAGCAGCAATTGGAGTTTGTTCGCGATCGGGTTGAGAAAAGCCGTAATTTCCGGCTTCATCAACTTCTAAAAATTCTCCTGCACCCAGCAAGAAAGCGTGTCCCCATTGACCAGGCTTTACTATTTGTTTAATTTGGCGATTATCTTCATCTAATACACAACCGGGATACTGAACTACGGCTTCGTTAAATTTTACTGTCACCGTCCCCAAACCGCGAGATTTAGCAAAACCGATGCCAAACCAGCCATCATTTAAGTCTCGCAAAACTAAGCCAATTAAGCCTAATTGTGCTAAGGAAAAGTTTTTCAGATGTATTTTAGTGCGAAATTCTCCAGCGGTGCAGACTTGATAGTTAAATGGGCCCACGGCTACGGAACCAAAAACGCGATCGATCGCAACTCCATTGCGTTCTTGAATTTTGAGTTGTTTCTTATCAATTGGGTGAGCATCTTCTATTCTAAGTCTGCTAGCAATTGAAGTATTTCCAAAAATGCGATCGGTAAAAGAAGATAACTTGTAAATATCGCTAGATGATTTATTTTTCAAGTAATCATATTTGTCATTCAGCGGATCGTTAGCCCAGAGAATGTCTGAATTGTTAGGATTACTATCTGTTCCTATGGTTCTAATAATTCTCTCAGCATGAGCGCGAATAGCACCTTTTAAGCTGCTTCCCGGCAGATAAATTGACTTCCCTCCTGCATGATAAGTCTCGACAAATTCCATGTCCGGTTTAGTCGGATCGGCTCCTTCTTTGCCGGATTTTATCAGAATCGGCCCGTCAGGAATGAGAGTTAAGTCAATGGTACAATGATTGACAAATCGTTTGTGCATAGTTTAGTAGGTCGAGAGATGATTTAGAATTAAGCAGCTACTAACTCATTTAGCTGAATTTCGCATTGCTGAAAAACATAGTTAACGGCAGCAAAGAGTAGATCGATTTCCTGAATTGTATAGGATTTTCTATTGCATATAAATTTATCCCCTTCAAGTTTGCCAAATTCCCAAAGTCTACCGTGGGAAACAATTCCAAAGATAGCGTTATTTGTTCGATCGCCAGTCTGCTGTGCAACAATCATTTCAAGAAGACATTGAACCCACCCTTCATGAAATCTATCTTGCTTAGCATCGACTAATACCAAATAAGGTTTATCAAAAACGACTTTTCCCAAATGAGAGCGTTTAGCCAAAATATATTCAGGAAACCTGTCAGGGTTTTCACAATCCGTGAGATATTTATGACTCCACAAAACAAACTTAGTACGATAATGTTTCCAAACTTCTTTGACAACTGGATAAATTAAGTTCTCACAAATTGTAAATTCTGAATCATCAGGTAATCCATCCTGAATGACAATTTCCAAATCTTTTAGAAAGCAGCTAGGAATATCAAACTCAGTTTCGCCTATAAAATTGACTTCTGTGTAGTAAATCTGAAAATTTTGAAGAACTTCGCCGAGTTCTTGATAATTGCTGAACGCCATATTTACCTCACTGTGTCTGAGTTATAGTTTCAGATGATTTGGTTTGTTTAGGAGTCAGTCGATCGATCAGCTTTTGTACCCACTCATCTTTATAATCGGCCGCATCTTCATAAGCCGTTTCATCTCCCATGACTAACTTTTGTAAGTATTCTAACAAAAATTCGGGATGGTCTTCGACATCAATCCAGCGCATTTTGTCAATTTCTAGTTTAACCACACCTAAGCCGCGCGATCGTCCGCCTCCGAGAGGTATTTGTTCTGTCTCAAATTGGTGCAAACCAATCATCAATAAACCCAATTCCCAATCGTGAGCATTTTCAACTACTGCTTTAAAATCAAACGGTGTTGCGGCGGGGACAACTTGGTAGTCGTAAAGTTTGCCATCTGCGGCGGTTTCTGTGTCTCTGTCAATGGCTACACCATCTCGTTCTTGATATTGTCCAAACCACGCATCGGGTTGTACGGTTAAGTCGCGAACTTGGAATTTACTAGCCATCCAAGGAGTGCCAAATAAACTACCAATATCGTCGGTTATACCGATGAGTTCTTGTGTTAAATTTAAGTCATTATTTTTGTACTTTTCTTTGAAAGCTTTGACTTGATTGTTTCTAGTTGAAGTTGTGTAGTTAGCCGGATCTTCTGCTAAATTTGGGTCAATACCTCGAAGGAAGCTCTCTAAGCGCGATCGCAGAGCACCTTTAAAGCTTGAACCGGGAATTAAAGGTCTACCCAAAGCATCTTTGATTACTGGTAAATCGGAGCCGATGGGCTCAGTGGAACGTCCGGCACTAATGCGTAATGCCGTTACTGTTGTAAGTGTTCCTGTGATTTCCAGTCGATTTTTGAATGTATCAAACATAAACTTACCTACGTAATTAAGTTAATTCAGACTTAACCAACTGAACACATCAATTATTTCACAAATTCCATACGCATGAAAGGAGCATACGATCGCCGTTCAGTTGTAGGATCGACTGTAACCTTACTTGCATATTTTGGACCCTCCTGATCTTCGCGGATTGCTCTCCACACCAGCATACGCCAATCTTCCACAGATACTAAATAGCGATCGGTTGTTCTACCAGGCTTGAGCCAGCGCAACCCATTCCCAACGTTAATATGTTCATATTGTTGAAAACCATCTTTGGAACTAGCAGCCTTCAACAAAAAAGCAAATGGATCACACTGTCTTAGTTGTGCCAGATTATCAAAACAATCTCTAATAGCTTTTTGAGAAAGAAAGGGGACTAAAACTGAAGGTTTACGCATTTCCTCAAGAAACAAGAAACCTACACCAGAAATAGTTACTCCTTCCTCGGAAAACTCAATTAGTGGCTTAAACGCTTCTCTTTCAGAATAAGGGACATTATTTTCCCATTCTGCTTGAGTAATTGCTGTCTCACGCTCAATCTTTTCTAGTAAATCTTTATAAGCTTCAAATTGCGATCGCTTAAATTCTACAGGAAGTGGAGGTAATTCTATAACTGTAGTTGACTGTTCAAAAATATAATCACACTTAACTCCTTTCAACATCCCCAGTAAAACTGTGTAAGGAACCAGTGCTTTATATCCTCCAGTCGGATTCAGAATAATATTACTTGCCTCATAGCTATTAACTTCTTTAATAATGCGC
Organism: Microcoleus sp. PH2017_08_TRC_O_A; assembly: GCF_020738665.1. Classification (NCBI taxonomy): domain Bacteria; kingdom Bacillati; phylum Cyanobacteriota; class Cyanophyceae; order Oscillatoriales; family Microcoleaceae; genus Microcoleus; species Microcoleus sp. PH2017_08_TRC_O_A. The sequence continues at coordinate 74,545 of NZ_JAEQCE010000013.1, read as the reverse complement.
TGTACAAATTCAACTACTCCTGTTGTTCGGAAAAGATCGGGATCTATAACTTGAAGCCCCGGAACTGATTCTGCTTTGGCATATATACCCTCCCAATGATGTTTTAGATATTTCTCAACCGCAAGAGCGCAGCAATATCCGTCGTCCGTACTTGAAGCAAGCAAAATTATTCTATCTTGATTGGTAATCCCAATCCGAACAAGAGAATGAATTTCCGCGGATAAGTCGTTCTTCAAGCTTTCTCCTTCTGGACGGATATCACGGAAAGTAGAAAATATTGTTTCAGCAGCACATTCCATACTTTGTTGCTGTCTAACCCAATTAGTTAGCTCCCGCGGTTTAACTCCTGAAATTTTTCTGGCAGCGCTGATACCCACGGAGCATATAACTGTCTTAATCATTTCAAAATCTCCTATTAATTTATGGAAGACTGTTATAGATAGTTAGAGATTTTGTCCATCTTTCAAATACTTGAGATGTCGAGAGCCATAACCTAAATAACGGCGAATTAGTTCCAGCCAAATAGGTTTAAAGTCAGTTTGAGAACATTCTGCAATTATTCCAGCACTATTTTTAATGTTACCATCAATATCTTGAATCAGCCTTGTCGCTAAAGATTCTTCCCCCCTTCCCCATTTTCTATCTCTTCCTACTTGATATCGCACAAAGTTTTTAATAACTTCTGCACTATCAGTTGTGTCAGCAACGCGGACTAAGTTGCGGAACTGTGATTCCTCTAGTTCTTCTTTTCCCGACTTGCCATATTGACAAGTATCTAAAGCATCCTGAATCCAAATGACTAGATCGTCTTCTACTTGGCGAATAGATCTTTGTACTTCTAACTCTATTTTTTGCTCTGTGCTTATACTCATACTGGCTTGTCTCTAAATATAAGGTGAAAATCGTTGCAAATTTGAATTTGACCGAAGCCTTCAGAAGTTCGATCGCCCAATCCTCTCATTTCCAATTCTCCCAACACGTTATCCCAAATCTCCCGTTGATTTGTACTGAACAAATAAACCGATCCTTTGTTCGTTATTAACTCTACATCTTTCATCAATCCCCAAGCCGCATTCCAGCCAGAAAGATAATCGTAACTGCTGTAAGCTGCTTCCAGTTTCAATGATGAATCTTCAACTTTGGCAAACTGCTGCAACATCTTTTGGGATATTACAGTGGTGCGCCGCCAGTTTTCGGTGAGGATTGCGTCAGATTGCAAGTCGAGGGTGAAGTAAGTGCGATCGCCCGGTAACTCCTTTAACGGAACGCCAAAAATTCTCCATTCCCGCCAACGGTCTTGTATAGACTTAGTAAAATTAGTAATTTTTTGCTCTACACTTATTTTAGCATTAACAGGCTCTTTTGTGGTAATTTCAACTTTTCCCAATCCTCGGGAAGTCGAACCACCTAAGCGAAAGCTTTGATTTCGCAGTTGAATGAAATCCCACAAAGATTCTGCTAAATCATCTTCCACTAAAATTGCACCTCGATAGCAAACAGGCTGCTGTTTCTTATCCTGAGATTCGTTCAAAACTTCGACGCTGTAAAGTATTTCTTCCTCTGATGCAGCCCTGCGACGATTGATGCCGACTCGCGTTAATAGGCGTTTGTTAGCACTTAGGCTGTGGTACTTTTTATTGAATTTACAGTAAAAACTAATACCAGCCGGATCGACTCTCCCTCCGTCTTTCGGGCAATTCGGATCGTAGGGATATCCGTAACCTTCGGCACAAAAGCGATCGATTAAAGTATCAAAAATGCCATTATTATCTTTTTTGGAATCTTTACTTTTACCTTTGAAACCAGACTTATTTTTAGAACTTAATGCGGTAGCCGGTAAAACTCCATTGTCTTCAAATCTTGCTTGAGGGATAATCTTGCCATTAATTACTAATGCTGGATAAGCATTCTGGAAAATTGCTGGATTCTCACTCAAGAATAAACTTTGAAAATCGCCGCCAGATTCGGTCAAATTGCTGAATTGATGACCGGATTCGTTTAAAATCTGAGCAGCCACAGCACCCCGAATCACCGTACCGGGGATATAGTCTACAGCTTCGCTAATCGAACCTCCCGGTTTCTGGCGCGCGATCGCCAAAGGAGACAAAACCTTAATTTCTAGTTCAATTCGCTGCATTTTCCCCTCCCTTCGCTAGACAATCCCAATCTGCATCAGTAACTTCAAAATTCGGTAAAGTTTCCCAACTCAGCCATCCCAAACCAGCCGATTTACTTCCACCTAATGCGTGAATGTGCTTGAAACCAGCCAACATCAGAGGTTTCGCATAACTGGGACAATTTGGTAACAGATGAATTTGACCTTTAAACTTCAGTGAAACATTCGGCGGAGAAGTCTCTAAAAAGTAAAGTTTGTTTTCTTCAGCGGTGCGACGGCGGCGATTAATTGTGACTCCCGGACGTATAAATTCAGCTAAATTTTCCGGGTCTTCTGTGCAAATTAAGTCGTCAATAATTATGCGCGACGGCAAAACTGGATCGCCGAAAATTTGACTAATTAAACAGTGATAAGTATCATTATATCCTAATACTTCGTATTCGTTGCGCTTAAATTCATTCGGTGCATTCTCTCTGCGGACAACCATTTTACCGGCATTCGGAGATTCGCAAATTTCCCACCCCAAACCTCTCGCAATTTTCTCGCATTCGTGACGGAGGCGGCCTTTGATTTGAGAACCGGGAATTAACAAGTTGTCTTCTGAATTGCGGACGATCGGCTTATCTGCTAGGGAACCGGAGGAACCGCCGGCACCTACGCACAAAGCCGTATCAATTACTGCTGTAAGTGTATAAGTTTCAACTAAATTTGAAAGTTCATTGAGAACAATCATGAGTCTACCTCCATATTTGCTAATTCTTCGGAAATTGGTTCGGAATCTTCTTCAATGAAATCGTAAATATCCACAAGTTCTCGCCAGATGGTTTCATAAACTCCCTCTTTTAAATCGAACATCCAAGGAGCTAAATTTCCCTTATTTTCTTTGTCTTTTGGTTTGCACCAAGCATCCTCAAATTCTGCTCTTAATTCTGCCTTGCCTTGTTTCAGTCTGGTTCGGAAATAGCGGTAATTGAGGATTGTCGTTTGTTTTCCTCGTTCTAGAAAACTGCGAATTTGATAGAGTTGCGATTTGGGAAATTCAGCTTTTTGCAAAGCTTTGACAGATTGAATTAATCCACCTATTTCATGTAAGGTATAAGGTGCAGCATATAGCTTCAGTTTGGCTCCTCGATTCATCGTTAAACCTTCTTTACGAAAATCTTCAATACTCGATGCAATCATGGTGACAGATTTCATTACTAAAAAATCTATGGTTCCTCCCAAATATCCAGCATCTTTCAATGTTTTGCCAGATTTTTTAGCTGATTTGAGGAGCTGATTTGTCAGCTTCTGAGCGTAATAAATTGGGGTATCCTCTGCTGTAATTAAGACTCCTGCTGACATACTTAACTTGCAATGAGAAGGAGTTGCTTTTTCTGGTGAATAGCGGTGTGCTGCGTAACTAGGACGGCTATTATCTAGTCTATAACCACCTGTTTGTAGCAATATATTTTCAAATTCTTCGCCGATGGTTTTAGCGATCGCCAAAGCTCGATCGGCTGGCACAATCAACATCACATCATCGCCGCCGATCGCCAAAATCTCAAAAGGATGAATCCAGCGATCGTTGCGGTCTTCGTTATCTGGATCGGTTAAATTGTTCAGTAGATGAGGTCTGAGATGCTCTGCTAATGCTTTATAAACAGATTGTTCAGTTGCTTGGAAAATATCTTCACTGAATTTCTTGTACTCTTGTGGAGTTTGAATTTGCTGAATGTAGCCGCCCATATTATTGCCATCTGCATAAATATAGGCGACAAAACCTTGAGAAGCATTGCCAATTTCTCTGAGAGATCTGGCTTCTTCAGGCTGAGGATCGATGGTATAATAGTCGCTAGCTAGTTGACTATTTTCTGGCTTATTTAAGTAATCCTCAAATTCTGCTACCCAACTTTTAATTCTAATGCCAGTCGGCTGCCAATCAAGACCTAGATTTGTAAACCAAGTCGGTAAATTTTCCTGAAATACCTCTCGTTTAGCTATTTGACCTACAATCCGCTTGCGAACTAATGATTCAGATAGTGATGGATTGCCCGGAAGATCGCTAATTCTGGCGATAGCCGATCGTCGATCGCTCTCATCTCTCCTTAAATAAGGATGCGTTTCAAACATTGGCGGATAACGACGACTGGGGCGATTAGGAAAATCATTTCCACTCCGGCGCTGATTGAATAAAATCGCCAACCTAGTAGTTAATTCGTTAAAACTTTTCCGATTCTGAAAAAAATCAACTTCTTCAGAATCATTTTTGGGATAACCAAAACAAGCTTTGACCAATTCTCTTTTAACGCGATCGGATTCAGAATTTGCCTGACGGTATTTTTCTAACCAGAAAGTATCTTGAATATTATCTGGCAACAATCCTAAGCGAATTTCTAACAGCTTAAATTTCTCTCCAACAGCACAGGAATTCGCCGTCAAAGTCTCGTAAGTATAGCGTTTTTCAATGGCATTAGCTAGATCGTCCACAAATGCAGCCGGACAAAAAGCGAGGATATTGCCGCCTTTGTAATAAACAAGTAATTCTTTAACTAAAGCTGCTTCTAAAGTGGGAAAGTTTTCCTTTAGCCATTGGGAAACTGAAACAGATTTTTGGGGTTCGCCAAAGAAAGCAGGAATATCGACTAAATTAATTCTGTCTAGTAAAGCTGACGCGCCACGAATATCCGGTAGTTTTGCCGCTTCAAATACATATTGCTTGATTTTGGTTGCGCCGCCGTAAACTAAACCAATTTTAGATTCCCACAATACCGAATGTGTCTCTGTCAGCTCGGTTAGTTTTTCGAGAGTTTGAGGAAACTCAAGTTTCTCTAGTGCCCTGACTCGATCGACAATTTCCCTCACCTGGACCGGCACTTCCTCCCCAGAAGTCAACGCCCGTCGCATTTCCTGCAACACGCTTAGATCAAATTGAGGTTTCCGTCGATCGCCCCAAGCGACACACCAAGCAATACCGATCGCAATACTGTCCATATGCAAACCACTCCTCATCCGGTATGACAGCCCAAGATTGCCTTAATAATTTGTAATTCTTCAACGTGCAACTCTATCTAATTTACTATTGTCACCTAAATTTTCCACAAAAATCAACCCCCAGAAAAATAATCCCGAACTCCCCCAACTCCCCTCAAACCAATCATTTTTCAGACATAACTGGCGCTGCACCTACCCAAAATGACAACAAATAAGGTAAAGTAAACGGCACAATAGTCTAAGGTTCTCGAACTGCCACAACTCGGCAAATTCATACTGAATCGACAAAACTCACAGATACAGGCGACATTCACCGCCAACTACCAACCCCTAACAACGACAAAAATGCAAACCTACTACTACGTTTTAGCCAGCCAACGCTTTTTGCTAGAAGAAGAAGCCCTTGATGAAGTGTTTAAAGAAAGAACTCGCAACTACCATGAACAAGAAAAACAAATAGACTTCTGGTTGGTCAAACAACCCGCTTTCCTAGAAGCACCGGCAATGGCAGCAATTAAAGCAAAATGCCCTCAACCAGCAGCAGCTATTGTTTCCACAGATCCAGTCTTCATTACTTGGTTGAAACTGCGATTAGAATATGTCCTGACTGGTGAATTTCAAGCACCGTCAGCAACTATTCCCGATGCCCTCGCTTCCCTACAGACAGCATGAATAAACAAGCAAAAAAATCCACAGCGAAGTTAGGAAAATTTAGGGAAGAATTGTACAATTTTATTGTGTCTATTCCCCTATTTTCTGCTACTTCGATCGCAATTTTGACATTGACAATTTTGGCGAGTTCTGCTAAAGCTCAGTCAAGCTGCGAACCACCGAAGTCCGACGAATATCTACTGTTAATTGTCACCCGAACACCGGAACAGCAAGAAAAAGCAAAACGCTCTTTTCCCGGAAATAATGACAATACAGTTTGTCGGTACATTAACGATACTGTGACGAGGGTTGGTGGGTTTCGTAACTCGCAAATTGCGATCGATTGGGTTAAATACATCAAAGATGTTGTCGGATTGCAAGCTTACGTAGTTCGATCGCCCGCAGCAGCACTTCCCCAAAACCTGCCAGTCTACAACCCCCAGCCAGCACCAGGTTCAGAACCAATCGCCAATCCCCAGACTGGGAATAGTGGGTTCAATCCCCAAGCCCTCGGCCCCGGTTACGCCGTGTTAGTAGATTACTTCAATCAACCGGAATTAGCCGGCCAAGTCAAGCAAGCATTGGGTACGCAAGTAGGCTTAGCTTCCTACGGCCAACGTCCCTTTTTATTCGTTGCTTATACAACGGATCAAAACGCTGCTACTGCGGCAGTAAAAGCATTGAGCGATCGCGGTTTTTGGCCGATGTTGGTAGACAGCCGCCGTGTTACGGTAATTAGTCCTGCTGTTAGGTAAAAGTAAATAATACGGCGGTTAAAACCGTATTTATTTAAACGATGTTCGAGATGCAGACGGCGAATGGAATTCGCGCCTATACAAACGATGTCCGAGATGCAGACGGCGAATGGAATTCGCGCCTATACAAACGATGTCCGCCTCCGCGGACTGAAGAAGATCGCGTAATTTTAACGGTCAATTCTTCAACCCGCGCAGGCGGGTTTTGTTTGTATAGACGCGAATTCCATTCGCCCGGTTTTTTTTAACCCGCGCAGGCGGGTTTTGTTTGTATAGACGCGAATTCCATTCGCCCGGTTTTTTTTAACCCGCGCAGGCGGGTTTTGTTTGTATAGACGGGAATTCCATTCGCCCGGTTATCTTCAACCCGCGCAGGCGGGTTTTGTTTGTATAGACGGGAATTCCATTCGCCCGGTTTCTTCAACCCGCGCAGGCGGGTTTTGTTTGTATAGACGCGAATTCCATTCGCCCGGTTATCTTCAACCCGCGCAGGCTGGTTTTGTTTGTGTAGACGCGAATTCCATTCGCCCGGTTTCTTCAACCCGCGCAGGCTGGTTTTGTTTGTATAGACGCGAATTGCATTCGCCCGGTTATCTTCAACCCGCGCAGGCTGGTTTTGTTTGTATAGACGCGAATTCCATTCGCCCGGTTTTCCTAATTAACAATTATTGTTGTTTAGGCGGTGGCTGGCTGATTCCGGGCTGACTTTCGGCCCGTTTTTTTGCTTCCATTGCGGCTCCATAATCCGGTTTGTAGCGGATTGCTTTGTCGTATGAGGCGATCGCATCTCCGAATCTTTTCACCGCTACAAGGGCGTTACCGCGACTATACCAGGCTTCCGAATAGTCCGGTTTGACATAGACAGCTTCGTTGTAAGAGGCGATCGCATCTTCGTACCGCTTCAAATTGTACTGAGCATTACCTCTATTGTACCAGCCTTGAGATTCTTTCGGATTTAAATCCAAGGCTTTACTGTAACACTCAATAGCTGATTCGTACTTGCGTAATTCGTGGTAAGACCAACCTAAATTATACCATGCTTGATGATAATCCGGTTTTAATTTAACAGCTTTTTCGTAAGCTTCTACCGCTTCTTCATGTCGGCGCATTTTCAGCAAAGCTATGCCTTTACTATACCAAGCTTGATAAAAATTTGGCTGAAACCGCACGGCTTTTTCGTAAGCTTCAAAAGCTTCTTGGTTTTTATTCAATTCTAGGAAAACATTGCCTAAATTGTACCAAGCATCAGAATTGTCGAATTTAATTTCAACTGCTTTTTGATAGGATTCAACAGCGCGATCGTACTGTTTTAAATTTTGGTGAGCTTGTCCCCGATTGTACCACGCACGGTATAAATTTGGCTGAAAGTGTACGGCTTTTTCGTAGGATGCGATCGCCTCTTCATACCGCTGCGAATCTAGCAAAGCATCGCCTCTACCTTCCCAGGCTGCGGGATAATCCGGCTGGATTTTCAAAGCATTGTCAAAAGATGCGATCGCCTCCTTGGACTGCTGCAACTTATCCAAAGCATAACCGCGTCCCGTCCAAGCCTCCAAATACTCCGGCTTTAATTCTATAGCTTTATCGTAGGCTGACTGTGATTCCTTGTATTTTTTCAACTCATATAAAGTTTTAGCTTTTTCCTGCCAAACTTCCGCATAATCCGGGCGGAGAGTTATGGCTCGATCGTAAGCTGCTAGAGCTTCTTCAAACTTGCTTAAATTGTAAAGAGTAATCCCTCGATTGTGCAAATCAGTTGCGTTAGCAGAATTAAAAGTATTGACACCATAAATTGATGCTATAATAGTGACACCAATAAAAGTGGCGATTGCCCCAATTTTAAAATATAGTTTTTGTCGCGGTTTAGGCAGCTTTTTTGCAGCAACAACCGGAGGTAATATCGGAACAGTACCGCTGAAAGATTTTTTCAATTCTTTAATAGCTTCCAGTGTTTCGCCAGCACTAGAATAGCGCTGCCGAAAATCGTACTTTACCATCCGATCTAAAATCTTGGCAAATTCAGGACTCACCGATGCTTTATCCTGCCAAATAATTTCCTCTGTATCAGGATTTTTCGGCATTTGGTGGGGATTGATGCCCGTGAGAAACTGAATTGCGATCGCACCTGCTGCATAAATATCGCTGCTGAGTTTCGGATTACCGTGAGCTTGTTCGCTGGGCATATAACCGGGAGTACCGATGCTCACACTTAGGCTATTCTTGGGCTGAGGATTAGTAATTTGAGTAGTAATTTCCTTGACTGCGCCGAAGTCAATTAACACTAACTTACCATCTCGATCTCGGCGCAGGATATTGCGCGGATTGACATCCCGGTGAATCACATTTTGCTGGTGTACAAAATCTAAAATTTCCAGAACTTCTTGTAATATACAAATGACTTCATCTTCCTTCATACCTCCCACATTTCCAGGAGAACCCCCCCCTGCGCCGCCTTGGTAAGGGGGGGTTTGGGGGGGTGTGATTTCTTGACTTAAATCGTGGCCTTCGATAAATTCTTGAACGAGATAAAACTCTTGATTTTCTTCAAAGTAAGCAAAAAGTTGCGGAATGCGATCGTGATTTCCCAACTTATATAAGACTTGTGCTTCCGTATCAAACAAACGTCTTGCTATCTGTAAAGTTTCGGGATCGGTTGCTTGAGGTTTAAGCTGCTTGACGACGCACAGGTGATTACCTGGTAGCTGCTTATCTTCAGCTAAATAAGTTTGAGCAAATCCGCCGCCTCCCAAGTGACGGATAATGCTGTAGCGAGTGCCGAGTGTGATTCCAAGCATGAAATTTACCTGATATTTCCGAGTTTTTCTCCCCTTTCGGAGTAAAACAGGGGTTTGGGGAGAGGTTTTGTATCTGATTCAGTTTAACTAATTTGCGATCGGCTTTACAGCAGAAAGTCTGTAAACTTACAAGATGATTCTGCCGACAAGTGGTAAAATAGTCAGCGAATCATCTTTGCTCTGACAGTTTTACTTCAAAAAAGAGTGGTTAGTTTATTGAGAATTAACCTCCAACCAAGCAGTCAAATCTTCCGCGTTGGAGAAATCTAACAGGGCTTCTGTTAAATCATCCAATTTGTCGATCGACAATTCGCTAATTATGATTTGACTATCGGGATTTACTTGAGCAAAACGGCGAGTCAGTAAACGCATAATTAACTCTATTTTTCGTTCTTTTCTTCCTAATTTTAGACCTTCTTGTCTGCCTTGCTCAAATAAGGTTTGTTCATGGCTTTGCTGATCGTGCGCGAAAAACTCTTGTTTCTGCAATATGTCAAATTCTTCGCGAGTTAGATTAACATCCTGGGCTATTTCAAAAGCTCTATTAATTTGTGGTACTTCGCCCAATATTGCTGGAATTTCACGTAAAATCCCGCTATTTTTGATAAAGTAAATCCACTTATCAGTAATATTTTCTAATTGGTCTAATTCCTTCTTAAATTTTGGCAACTCTACAAAAACTAACTCCATCTGATTATAGGGATAATCAAACAAGTGAGTTGTTTCTTTCAAAGCAAAGCGCGAAGTTATATTTTGATGATTTTTAAACATTTTAAAATCTGCTATTGCCAAAAAAATGACAGACTGCAATCCCTTGTACAATTCCTGAATCATGAATTGTGTTCCATAAGTTTTTGCTGTATCCGACAAAACTAGCTTGGCAGATGTCTGCACGTGCAAAACTTGTATTTTAATAATTACAGATGTGTTGTTGTTAAGTGTGGCTTGGACATCTAAATAGCTGTTTGTCGATCCAATTATTGGGTAAGTCACATTGGGATCCATTATCTCTAGGCTTTCAATTATTGTTTTTCCTTCATATAGTAAAGCATTCAAAAAATTAATTAAGATATCTGTATTGTCGGATGAGCCAAATATTTTCGTAAATGCAAAATAGATTTTGGGATTGATGAATCTCATGTTACTTTTCTCCCTTCAGATTCGTATTGTGCGGACTGTGCACTTTACTTTGATTTAACATGGTTTAGACGCATGGGCTAGAAACCTGGTTTCTACGAGTTTTGCCAACAATAACGATAACTATAGCCTTTCTCAAAGAGATGAGGTATGATTGACAGCTTCTATAACCATTAAACGTATAGGGCTGAAGCCCAACTACATACCTCATCTTTCTGAGAACCGCTATATGAAGAAACCGGGTTTCTGAAGTCGCAGGTACCTCAGTCTAATTTTAGTTTAAAGGGCTTTCAAAATCTGATCGTCAACGGAAAAATTTATCTCAGCTTTGTCTCTTCCCGAAACTACATAATCATTCTGAAATGAATCTTTCAATCCCGAAACTAAGTCAAACTCCGGTTTCCAGTTAAGTTCGGTGACAGCTTTATTAACTGAGGCGAAAAAGTGCTGCAATCTCATGGGGAAAGCTTTCTTTTTGCCAAAGTCAAATTGTTTCGGATCGTAGTGTACAATCTTAATAGCATCGGGTGATTTGCCGGCGGCTTGAATGCAGGCGCGCGCTAAACCATCAAAGGTGACAAATCGATCGCCCGAAACGTTGTAAATTTGCCCGATCGCCCTTTCGTTACCCAAAACCCCCGCCATCGCCATCGCCAAATCCTGACAGTGCCCCAACTGCGTGAAGTGCATCCCGTTACCAGGAATCGGAATCGGGCGATCGCGCGCAATGCGATCGAAAAACCAAGCCTCCAAATCGTTATAATTTTGAGGGCCGTAGATGTAAGTCGGGCGGATCGAAGTCCAAGGCAAACCGGACTCGGCTAAATAATTTTCCGTGTCGCACTTACCCAAATGTCGGCTTTTGGGATCGGTAGCGTCTCCTTCGATATGAGGCATTTGGTCGGATTTCAAATAAACCCCCGCAGAACTCATATAAACAAAGTGCTGCACCCGCCCCTTAAATATCTCAGCTAAAGGCTTTGTATCGCTCAATTCCCGACCGTTGTTGTCAAAAACCGCGTCAAACTCAACCGCCGATAACTTGTCTTTAAGTTGATCGACATTTGTGCGATCGCCCAAAATCTGTTTCACGCCCGCAACCGACACAGGCTTATTGCCCCGGTTAAACAACACCACTTCATGCCCTTGTGCTGCTAAAATCTTAGTAAGATAAACCCCAATAAACCTAGTACCGCCCATCATTAAAATTCGCATTATTGCCCATGCTCCTTAAAGTTAGTGTCAACATCTTACAATAAAGCGAGTAAGCTGTTGCAGCATTTAAATTGTATGTCAAAAAACAATCAAACCATGAGTGGGATGGGCTTCTAGCCCGTCCCGAATAATACAGTTTAAATTAGTAGTAACAGCTTATCTTGCTTTGCCAACACTTCACGATCGCATCAAGCTTAAAGAAACCGGGTTTTTAAACCGAATATCCGGGCGGAAACCTCTGTATTTTCGTAAAAAACCCGGTTTCTACGTACAGAAAAACTCCAATTGTGCGATCGATCAAAACAAACATAATTTTAACTCACCTAACATAGTCCTATGCAAGTACCCCGGCTGCACCCAGAAACCATCGAAGAAGTCAAACAACGAGCCGACATAGTAGATGTTATTTCCGGTAGAGTTATCTTAAAAAAACGCGGCAAAGAATTCGTCGGCTTGTGTCCATTCCACGACGAAAAATCTCCCAGTTTCACCGTCAACCAAGCCAAACAAATGTACTATTGTTTCGGCTGCGGTGCAGGAGGCAATGCCTTTAAATTCCTCATGGAATTAGAAAAACGCTCCTTCAGCGAAGTCGTATTAGAATTAGCTAAAAATTATCAAGTTCCCATCAAAACAGTCGAACCCGAACACCGACAAGAATTGCAGCGCCAAATTTCTTTGCGGGAACAACTCTATGAAATCTCAGCACTAACCGCCAAATTTTACGAACACGCTTTACGGCAATCTCAAGGAGAAGAACCCTTAGCATATCTCAAATCAGAACGCAAGCTCAGCGAAGAAACTATCCAACAATTTCAACTAGGTTATGCACCCCAAGGTTGGGAAGCACTTTACAGTTATTTAGTAGAACAAAAAAACTATCCGGCGCAATTAGTAGAGCAAGCAGGATTAATTGTACCGCGCAAATCAGGCGGAAGTGGCTATTACGATCGCTTCCGCAACCGCATCATGATTCCCATTCGCGATACCCAAGGCAGAGTCATCGGTTTCGGCGGCAGAGCTCTCGGCGACGAACAACCTAAATATCTCAATTCTCCCGAAACAGAACTATTCGACAAAGGCAAGACTTTATATGGCTTAGATACAGCCAAAACAGCCATTAGCAAAGCCGATCGCGCGATCGTCGTAGAGGGGTACTTTGATGCGATCGCACTTCAAGCAGCGGGCATCTCCAACGCCGTAGCTTCCCTCGGCACAGCCCTGAGCTTAAACCAAGTGCGGCAGTTATTGCGCTACACGGACTCCAAACAAATTATCCTCAACTTCGACGCCGACAAAGCAGGAACCAAAGCAGCAGAGCGTGCCATTGGAGAAATAGAACAACTCGCCTATCAAGGAGAAGTACAACTGCGAGTGCTCAACATTCCCGACGGCAAAGATGCCGACGAATACCTCAAAACTTACTCCCCAGAACAATATCGAGAATTGCTCGACAATTCCCCATTGTGGCTTGATTGGCAAATCCAACAAATGCTCGTCAATCAAGATTTGAAGCAAGCGGATACTTCCCAACAAATCACCAAAAGAATCATTAAATTATTAACTAATATTACTGACGACAATCAGTTATCACATTATCTGCAAAAAAGCGCCGAAATCCTCAGCAAAGGAGATTTTAGACTCACAAAGATGATAGCAGAAAACTTACTCAATCAAGTAGTCAGCGATTGGGGACAGCGGCTGAATCAAGACGAAGCATTGACAATGCCTCTGTTAATTAGAAACAAGCTGAAGCCGAGCAAACAATATAAAAAGCAGCGTGCAAGCAGCGACAGCAAAAGCTCAAAAACAGGCTTTTCAGTAGCAGCCCGCAGTCTGTTAGAAGAAGCAGAAGCGCAATTATTGCAGATTTACTTGCACTGTCCCGAATACCGTCAAGAAGTCAGAGAAGCCATAGAAGCTAGAGACGTGCAGTTTAGCCTTTCTCATCACAGATTTTTGTGGCACCTAATTTTGAATGCAGAAATACTGCACAACATCTATTTACAAGCAGCGCCTTCTGAGTTAATATTGAAATTACAAGATAGCTTTATTGAATATCCGACCCAACTCAATCAAATCTCGCATTTATTTCATTTAAACGAGTTTTCGGAAAAAAATGTGTATCGCGCGCCTTTAGTAATTCGATCTGCGATCGCCTGTATCGAGCAAATCATCAGCATCAAACGGCGCCGGATTGCCCTCGATATGTGGAAAAAAACCGATGCTGCTATAGAATATTACCAACAACTGTGCGCCGAACAAGAATGGATAGAGGAATTAGAGCGGCTGCGTCAAGTTAATTTTTACGATTTAACCTCTGTACCTTGGGGCTAATAAGATTTTAGAAGACACGGCGGTTTCAACCGCCGTCTTATAGCCTTTCTCAAAAAGGTGAGGTATGACTGACAGGTTATATAACCACTGAAACCAAGAGGGCTGAAGCCCAACAACATACCTCATCTTTCTGAGAACCGCTATATCTTTTAATAATCACAAAACAGAGTTTCGCGAGTCTCTCTACCAGTCACCGGATTAGTACCTTTGGCAACCTTACAAAGCTTTTCGATCATATCGTCTCGGAGGAGAGTCTCAGTAAAATCAGCACCGTCAATCACAGCTCCTTCCAGTCTGGTATTGTAAGCAAAAGCACCCTCAAGGATAGCATTAGTTAAATTAGCTTTCATCATGCGAGCCAAATCCAAAGTCGCACCCCTTAAATTAGCGCCTTCAAAATTTGCCTCTTCCATATTGGCGCCAAACAGACTTACGCCTCCTAAATCTGCATTGGTAAAATTGCTGTTGCGAAGATTGGCTTTATTAAAACTGTCGTTAGTCAAAACTTGTCCGCTAAAATCAGCGCCAACTAGGATTTCTTTGTCGCGATCCAAGGCGAAAGCAGGTGCGGGATTAATCGCGATCGCCCCAGCGGCAATTACTGCTAAAATAACAAAACTCAGCAAGAAAGTATAAATATTTTTGCGACGTTGGCGAATTCCAGAATTCATAAGTTAAAGCTAATGGGCAGCAATGACAGTTCAGAATTGAATTCTACCAGAAAGCGCTCCTCTTCGGTGGTTCCCGCCGCCTCCAACTCTCCCCAACCGACAAACTCTCGGGATCTAGGCACGTTGGGAGAAAACTTAGTCGCCGAGTGGTTAGAGCAGCAAGGTTGGGAAATCCTGCACCGTCAGTACCACTGTCGCTGGGGAGAGATTGACATCATCGCCCTCGGAAGAGATGAAGAGGGCGCCAAAAAACCAGGCATTTCCGATCGCCAATTCCCAACATTAGCCTTTGTAGAGGTGAAAACTCGCCGTCGTGGAAATTGGGATGCTGGCGGGATGCTTGCTGTTAGTGCCACGAAACAAGCCAAACTTTGGCAAACCGCCGAAATATTTTTAAGCACTCGTCCAGATTTAGCAAATAATTCTTGTCGGTTCGATGTCGCCTTAGTCAGGTGCGAGCCTTCGCGGCAAAAGACCAAGCAAATATTACCACCAACGACAGCGAACTCTCAATCCGCCCTTGCCGGAAACTACCGGCTTACCCTGCAAGAATACATTCGATCGGCTTTTAGTGATTAGAAATGTCAAATTAAAAATTACAGGCTAAAATTAAAAAGTAATACCGCTTGGTAATTTTTAATTGTTAACTTGCCTTGACTATGGCCCATTGGTTTCTTCATCTTTAACGGACATGGAAAAAGCGTTAACTCCTCTGCCCCTCTTGCCTTCTCCCGCTCGGACTCTGCGATCGCAGGCAATTTATCTGCTTCCCAGTCTAGGCCAAAGTTTCCGGGCAATATCCCAGACCCTTGACAAACTGCTGGCGAAACGCTTCAATTTCTTTGCGGTCTGGGCTTCCGTGACAAACCACGGCCACCTGGTAGCGGCGCATCACGCTCAGCGGCGACTGTCCCGTTTCCAAGCTCCACAGTGCCATTTGCAAGCGAATTTCAGGATCGTAAGGAATCCCGACTTCGTTCATAAAAGCCCGAAAATCCCCGTGCATTTCTGGAGTCAAATATTGGCTCATTTTCACCTTCACGACCCAGCCGTCAATTTGGTGAATAACAGTGATAAATTGCAAAGGAAGATGACTAGCCGTGCGTAGGTAATCCACGACTCTCAGAGTGAGGCTAGTATTAGCGATGTAGTAGAGGTATTCCATAACTATCCTTCGAGCAAAGCTGATGCTACACCTCTATCGTCGCGGGCTATACCCGCCACCACAAGGGGAAAAGCACCCGACTTGGGATGGGGGTTTTTACCCAATTTGTTACCGAGTTGACAGATTTTTGACAGGAATTCACCCGATGACAGAGATTGACTGGTCTTTGGACGCTTATGACTACGAACTTCCGCCCTCGTGCATTGCCCAAAATCCGGTAGTGCCGAGGGACAGTTCTCGCTTGCTGGTTGTAGATTCTGCCAGCAGCCACCAACACCGGATTTTCCACGATTTGCCGGATTTGCTCGAACCCGGAGACTTGCTGGTACTTAACAACACCCGTGTTCTGCCAGCGAGGCTCTACGGGCACAAACCGAACGGCCCGGCTGTGGAGATATTGTTGATGGAAGAACGCCAGCACAACTGCTGGCTGGCTTTGGTGAAACCGGGGAAACGCTTAAAGTTGGGAGCCAAAATTGAGTTTGAGCCCGCCTCCTGTGATGACTCTGCGGAAGGGCCTTGCTGTTGCCTTCCCCAGGCTGTGGCAGTCGATCGTCGATTGACTGCGACAGTTATAGACAGGGACGAGCAAACTGGGGGACGGCTGTTAGAGTTTGACATCCCTAGAGATGCGACTCTGGCGAAGTTTTTGGACGAATACGGCCACGTACCTCTGCCGCCCTACATCGAAAATTCCCAAGCTGCGCCGGAACAGTACCAGACTGTTTATGCCGAAAAGCTCGGGGCGGTGGCGGCTCCGACAGCAGGGTTGCACTTCACCGAAGAATTGTTCAGCCGCTTGGAAGAGCGGGGAATCGAAAAAACTTTTGTCACCCTCCATGTGGGAGTAGGAACGTTTCGCCCGGTGGAGGTTGCAGACGTGACGACTCACAAAATGCACGGCGAATGGGTGGAAGTATCGGCCTCCACTGTCGAGAAAATCCGCGAAACTCAAGCCCGAGGCGGGCGGATCTTTGCTGTGGGTACGACAGCAGTGAGAGCTTTAGAGGGAGCTGCGGCGGCGAGCGAAGATTTTTCGTTGCAGCCTTTTTGCGGCCAGACAAATTTGTTTATTTATCCGGGTTACAAGTGGAGGGTTGTAGACGGGATAATTACCAATTTTCATTTGCCGCGCTCTACTTTGATGATGATGGTAAGCGCGATGATTGGAAGGCCTCGGCTGTTGGATTTGTACCGAGAGGCGATCGAGAATCAGTACCGATTTTATTCGTTTGGCGATGCCATGCTCATTTTACCGGAGGCAAGGAACGATTAACTCATATCTGGCACCATTCTCAAACTTTCTTTTAGGGCGGCCCAAAGTGGCCACCCCACAAGAAAATATATGTGTTCTCCAACAGCCGGCAAAGCCTGTTAACCGAGAATGGTGCAAAATATCAGAAATGCCAATTGTTAATTTTTAATCTATTTATTCTTCCTCCTCTTCTTCATTACCGGGATACACGAAGCTGTTGGAACGCCCAGTCAGAACTGATTTGCCGAGAGACAGAGCTTTCTGAGCTGCCACTACAGCTTTGCGCTTCCATGTGGCTTTACGCATATTCTTCTTGGATTTGGAGGTTTTCTTCTTAGGGACTGCCATGACGCTAAATACTTTCTGGTTGTATAGACAAACAAACATTCTAGCCGATTTTGCCTCGCTGGCTCGACAAACCACAACAAGCAATATCCAGTAGTAGGGTGCGTCAGCGACTAGCTTGTCGAACAACACATAAAATCCGCCAACTGACGCACCCTACATTTCTCTGTGACAAGTAGTAGGGTGCGTCAGCGATTAGCTTCTCCAACAACACGCCAAATCCCCCAACTGACGCACCCACTCCAGCTTAGGAACGAAAATTTAATAACTTAGACTCTTAAAAGTGGGATGGGCGTCCCGCCCGTCTATAAGGGACGGGCGGGACGCCCATCCCACAATCATTAAAATTGTAAGTTATTTAATTCTCATTCCTTAAAGCTCGTGAAAATAGTACATCACGACGCCACTAACTGGGTCGTTCTCGATGCTGACATAACCGGTTTTGAGCATTGCCGTGAAAGCCTCTTCCACTTCGGCAAAAGTAGCGCCGGTTGCCATCACCCCTTGAGTGACAGATAATCTGGCGTTTTTGGTATAAGCTGCCTTGAGGAGTTTAATCCCTAACTGTTCCGGGGTTGGCTTCTGGTATGTCGAGGCGATCGCCCCACTGGTGGAAGATAGCGGTATACCTTGGGGAGATACCCCGAGTTTGCCCCTGATAGTGGCATTGTGCTCGTCCACCATCTGCGGCAGAAGTAGCAAGTCAAACAATTGCCCGAACCCAAATAACCCAAAGGTACACAGCCACAGCAAACCCGTGCCAATCTTGCCGTTGTAGAGGCGGTGGAGTCCGAATGGGCCGAAAAAACAAGCTGCCCATAAAAGGTAACTAACACCTAAATTGCTCATTTTATGCCCGTCCTGCCTGGTTATTTAACTATTGCGCTCCCTCAATATATATTTTGTGGTTGGCGATCGGGTGTTTCAAAAGCTTGACACGGGAATTTATTTATGCTGTATCCTATAAATTGACAACAGGCAGAATTTTGTTCCCGAATCCCTTCTGTTTCAAAGCCCATAAGTAATTGTGCGTAGCAATTCTTAACGCCAGCAACATCTTTCCGGGTCGAGAGCTTGGTAAACTGGAGGGCGTGGAAATTTCAGCAGCTTTGACCTGAATTCCACAGAGAGCGCCAAAGTGCGCCGCACAGCGCTGGTCGGAGATACAAGGGCGATCGCCCGCAGTACCCGAAACCTCAAACAAGCGAGCAATTATAAGCAAAAAATCCAATAAACATATGGTAGATTCGCTCAAAAAACCCGCTTTTGCCCAGCAGCAAGAAGCGAAAACCCCAGCCAAAGAAACTATTCTCACACCGAGATTTTACACAACAGACTTTGACGAGATGGCCAAAATGGACATCTCGGTAAACGAAGCCGAACTCGAAGCAATTATCAAAGAGTTCCGCGTTGACTACAACAAAACCCACTTCGTGCGGGATGCCGAGTTCGATCAATCCTGGGAACACATCGACGGCGAAAAGCGGAAGTTGTTTATTGAATTCCTCGAACGCTCTTGCACCGCTGAGTTTTCCGGCTTCTTGCTCTACAAAGAATTGGCACGCAAACTCAAGGACAAAAATCCGGTACTCGCCGAAGGTTTCTTGCTCATGTCCCGCGATGAAGCGCGGCACGCCGGATTCCTGAATAAAGCGCTGTCGGACTTTGGTTTGTCCCTAGATTTGGGTTTCTTGACAAAGAGCCGCAGTTACACATTCTTCAAGCCGAAGTTTATTTTCTACGCCACTTACTTATCCGAAAAAATCGGTTATTGGCGCTACATCACGATTTATCAGCACTTGAAAGCCCATCCTGAAGATCAGATTTATCCGATTTTCCGATTCTTTGAAAATTGGTGTCAGGATGAAAACCGCCACGGAGATTTCTTCGATGCGGTGATGAGAGCTCAGCCTCAGATGTTGAATGATTGGCGCGCTAAGCTGTGGTGCCGTTTCTTCTTGCTGTCGGTATTTGCGACAATGTATCTCAATGATATCCAGCGCGGTGGTTTTTATCGATCGCTCGGACTCGATGCTCGCGAATACGACATTGAAGTGATCAAAAAAACCAACGAAACAGCAGGCCGCGTTTTCCCCGTCATGCTCGACGTAAACAATCCAGAATTTTATGAACGGTTGGATGTTTGCCTCAAAAACAATCAGCAATTAACCGCGATTGTTGAGTCTAAAACTCCGAAAGTTTTGCAATTGTTCCAAAAATTGCCTCTGTATTTGTCCAACGGTTGGCAGTTGGTGAAACTGTACTTCATGAAGACAATCGAGTCGCCTTCTGTTGAGGGTGCAGTCCGTTAAGTTTTGATTTCCGATCCTCTGTTACGGCGGTTCTGCGATGGCAGAGCCGCTTTTTTTTGGTATAATGTTAGTCTCATTTTGATGCGCGTCGCTCTGAGGATATTATGGTTGTACAAACAGAAAAACGCTACTGCACTCCCGAAGAATATCTGCAATTAGAAGAAGCTGCGGAGTTTAAAAGTGAATACCGTGATGGAGAAATAGTGCCAATGACAGGTGGAACAACGAATCACAATGAAATCGCAGGTAATTTTTATGCCCGCTTTAAATTGACTTTGGGAAGGCCGAACTATCGCGTGTATATGGGTGACGTGCGTTTGTGGATATCGCAATATCGCCTTTACACTTATCCCGATGTCATGGTGATTTCTGGAGAGCCTGCTTATGAGGGCAGCGGTACGACTACGGTAACTAATCCGGTGCTGGTTGTTGAGGTTTTGTCAAATTCAACCAAAAATTACGATCGAGGCGATAAATTTCAGTATTATCGATCGATCCCCAGTCTTCGAGAATATATTACGATCGACCAATATAAATGTTATATCGAACAATTTGCTAAAAATTCAGAAAATAAATGGGTATTAACAGAATATACAACGGCTGATGAAGTTATGACATTAAGTGCGATCGAATTTCAAATTCAATTGAGCGAACTTTACCAAGGAGTTAATTTTGAGATGAAGGGTGATTCAACAGTTGACAGTTGACAGTTGACAGTTGACAGTTTGAGAGCCACCTCTACCTAGAAGGAAGAGGATTGGAGTAATGAATAGTCTGATTTTAATTTCTCCCTCAAGGGGTTCCGGCTTTCAACCAATTCTTTCTGGTAATATGCGATCGGGAAGACGCAACTCTTTTGTAGACTACAAAGCAGATGCACACAACTGGATAACTTTGATGACAGTTATAAATTGTAGGGTGCGTCGCTCACTGGCAGCCTGGTTGAGGGCGAGAATTATTCGTGGCGACGCACTCTACGTCGTTATTAATCCCGGTTATAAATTGTAGGGTGCGTCGCTCACTGGCATCCTGGTTGAGGGCGAGAATTATTAGTGGCGACGCACCCTACGTCTCTGGTTTTTCGTACTAAATTGATGCTGATTTTTCATCAACTTTATCAAAATTCAGGGTTTTAAAACCCCGCTGTCAACTGTCAACTGTCAACTGTCAACTGTTTACCGCCATTCACCCTGAAGCGTAAACGCAGCCCAATAATAGGGAGACTGCCACTGTTTCTGCTGCAACATTTCCAATTGCGCCGCCCTTAAAGCTGCTGCTGGCGTTAACCCTTTTTTCAGCATTCCCTGATAGAAACTCGACATTAACTTCGAGGTTCCTTCATCATCCACACTCCACAAACTCACCACCACTCGCTTCGCCCCAGCATACATAAATCCTCTCGTCAATCCCACCATGCCTTCGCCTTGAATGTTCTGCCCCAATCCGGTTTGACAGGCACTTAAAACTACTAATTCTGCTGCTAATTTGAGATTGAAAATATCCGTAAGCCGCAGGAATCCGTTTAAGGGTTTGCCATTTTCGTCTACTAAGGACATGAGGATTCCTGATAATTCCGGGTTAGTGCTATTCGCGAAACCGTGGGTGGCAAAATGAATGATTTTATATTGGCTTAAATTCGGGCTGGTGGCTGTGGCGCGACTGGCTGCAAAATCCAAAGATTCGGTGCGAGAATTGGCAGGAACTAAGGCTTGAATGATTTGAGCTTCTTGGCGAGTGAATTTTAAACGGTCAAACTGTACGTTATTGTTGCCTCGGGAGCGACTCAAACCGGGATTTGCTGATTCTACCGCTTGCTCAGTGGTGGCAGAAGAAGAATTTTTAATTCGTTCGTCGTTACCGCTAAAAACTGGATCGGCGAGAATTGCTAAAGTCCGAGTAGGGGGTTGTCTGTCGCTATAGTTTTGTCTTAAGATTCCCAAGGTGGAAGCGGAAGGCAACAGCACCATTTCATGGTTTACTATTAAAGGCGGATTCCCATTTTCACCGGATTTTCCGGGGAGCGAAAGGGCGGCAAAGGGAAGATAATTCAAAACACCATCGCCAACAATCAGCAGGCGTTTTTGACCGAGTTGGGCAGCAACGGGCTGTAAAATAATTTGACTGAGGGCGTTGTTAGCTTCAGCGACTCGATTGGGGATGTCTCGGTAGCGCGGATCAGTGACAGCAGCACGAAAGTTTTTGGCAGTTGTCTCGATTTCGGCAGCTTTTGGTAATTCATAACTGGTAATGCTGGTTTTCGTCACAGCCCAGAGATAGCTGCGGTCTTTTCCTAAAGAATACTGGAGTAAAATTGTATTCTCGTCGAGGATTTGTTGTTGAATCTGTGAAAGAGTTAGGGGTTGCGGTTGGGTGAGGGCGGCGTACCGGGGGCTGGTGGTGCGGATTTGGGTTTGAATGTCCTGATATTGTGTGATTAAAGTTTGCCGCTGTTGTTCTAATTCTGCTTCTTGGGCGGGAGTGTGGTTGGGGCGATTTAGAACTTCGATTCGTCGTTTTTCAAGGGCATCGAGTTGCTGTTGTAAACTGCGTTCTCGCTGCAATAATTCTGGGGCGACACCTTGACGAATATCGGCGTTTGCTTCTTGCAAAAGTTCGAGGAGGCTGCGGGCGCGGGAACGTTCGCTGGCTTCAAAGGCTTTGGTATTGTAACCAGATTTGGGTTGGGTTTTGTGCAGTTGCATTAACAGGTCAATGTAGAACTGGTAATAGTTTTGTACGGTGGCAAAGTATGAGGTGCGGAGTTCTGGGCTAGCAACTTTGGTGCGAAGGCTTTCGATGATTTTGAGGGAGGTTTCAATGTCAGTGAGGGCTTCAGTGAGATTGCTTTGATCGCGTTTGGCATAAGCAATGTTGTAAAGGGTGACAGCTTCCCCACTGCGATCGCCCACTGCCCGTCTCAGCGGAAGGGACTGGCTCAAATACTCTAGGGCTTTCTGCTTCTCTCCCAAATCTGAGTAGACACCGCCGATGTTGTTGAGGGTGGTAGCTTCCCCACCGCGATCGCCTACTGCCCGACTCAGGGGAAGGGCCTGAATGTAATACTCTAGCGCTTTCTTTTTTTCTCCCAAATCATCGTAGACTAAGCCAATGTTGTTGAGGGTCGTAGCTTCTAGAGAGCGATCGCCTACGGCCCGACTCAGCGGAAGGGACTGGCTTAAATATTCTAGTGCTTTCTGTTTTTCTCCCAATTCTGAGTAGACACCGCCGATGTTGTTGAGGGTGGTAGCTTCCCCTTGAGCGTCGCCCACAGCCCGTCTCAGCGGAAGAGATTGGCTGTAATACTCTAGCGCTTTCTGCTTCTGACCCAAATCTGAGTAGACTAAGCCAATGTTGTTGAGGGTGGTAGCTTCAATAGTGCGATCGCCCACGGCCCGACTCAGGGGAAGGGACTGGCTGAAATATTCTAGTGCTTTCTGTTTTTCTCCCAATTCTGAGTAGACTAAGCCAATGTTGTTGAGGGTGCGGGCTTCCTCTAAGCGATTGCCTACTGCCCGACTCAGGGGAAGGGCCTGAATGTAATACTCTAGCGCTTTCTTTTTTTCTCCCAAATCTGAGTAGACTAAGCCGATGTTGGTGAGGGTAATAGCTTCTAGAGAGGGATCGCCTACGGCCCGACTCAGTGGAAGAGACTGGCTGTAATACTCTAGCGCTTTCTGTTTCTCTCCCAAATCTGAGTAGACTTTGCCGATGTTGTTGAGGGTGACAGCTTCTCCACCGCGATCGCCCGCTTCTCGATACAGTTTTAATGCTTCTTCAAACTTGGCGATCGCACCTTTTAAAGATTCCGCCGTCCCTTGCTGGTACAGTTGGAGCCCTTCTTTCAAGGATTTTTCAGCCGCAGCAGCAGTGTTTCCCCCTCCCTGCTGCGATACCCCTTGACTAATTTGCATCGCACTGGGTGCCGCCACCGCTGGAACTCCTAGGAGGATACTTGCACCTACAGCTATCCCCCAAACCCACAGCCTGAGATTCATAAACACCCGCCTTAAACAAGACCTTGTTAACCGGTATCATAGTCGATCGCACATTGTCATATGCGTTTTTCCTGCCTGGGTGCCAATTACATAGGCAGCATATTGTGAAACAATAGTCGCTACCGCCGATCGCCCCACGTGACAAGCATTATTGCCTGCATCGGGTTTGTAGCAGCGAATGTTAAAAGTCATAATAGTAATTTTTACGCTCTTTTCAACTGATTATTTTAAAATTAGCGATCGCCCCCAAATCTAGCATCTACTATTTTCGGTTATTTTATGCAACTCAACAAAAAACAATTCAACAGATCCACTCTTGTTTTTGGTCTAGGAATGCTCGGTGTGTTCCTATTTTCTTGGATTCTGCGCTTTTGGGAACTGGAGCGATTTAACGCTTTCGTATTTGACGAGGTTTATTACGCGAAGTTTGCCAACGATTATCTCACTAAAACACCTTTTTTCAACGCTCACCCGCCGCTGAGTCAGTACATAATTGCGATCGGGATTGCGATCGGCACTCACCTCCCCTTCGGCAAAACAGCCGTCAACGGTCTAGCCGGCTCAACGCTTTCCCCTTGGGATTACCGCTGGCTAAATGCTCTCACAGGCTCCTTTATTCCCCTAGTTGTCGGAGCTCTGGCTTATCAGCTAGTGCGACGCCACACCTTTGCTTTTCTGGCTGCTTTCTTTATCGCCTGCGACGGTTTATTTTTAGTTGAATCTCGCTACGCGCTCAACAACATTTATCTAGTTTTGTTCGGAATCTTAGGACAACTATTTATTTTAAAATCCGTAGAATCAGAAGGCAAAAAGCGGTGGCTTTGGCTGGTGCTAGCAGGAATAGGTTTCGGTGCTTCTGCTGCTATCAAATGGAATGGGCTGTGGTTTCTATTCGGTACGTATCTAATTTTAATCTGCGCTTGGGTAGTGCGTTTAATCCAAGGAAACCGAGGAGATGAAGAACAGAGTGCCGAGGTAAATCCTGCTCTCCTGCCGCCCGAAAGTCCCGTACAAAGACTGACTCAACTCAAATTCTTAGAAGTAATTTTGAGTCTAGCTGTGATTCCTGTTTTAGTTTACAGCATCTCCTGGATTCCTCACCTGCATCTCAATCCAACTCCCAACTTTTGGCAGATGCAAACGGAAATTTTGACTTATCACCAGCGGATTAAAAGCGGGCCTGACGTGCATCCTTACTGTTCGGCGTGGTACAGTTGGCCTTTGATGCTGCGCCCGATAGTCTACTTCTACAAAAGTATTAGCAGCAACGCACAATCCGATCCAGTTTTGCCGCCTTTACCCAGCGGTGTAAACCCGGTAATTCTTGATGTTCACGCGATGGGAAATCCTTTGCTTTGGTGGCTGTCAACTTTAGCTTTACTGCTAGTAATAGGAGTTTTGGTTCACCGGGTTTTAGTGTGGAGGGAAACGCGCCGGGTGGCTTCGGTTGAGGCGATCGAACAGCAGCGGCCGATTTTGTTTCCGCCGACTACTGAAATGTGGATGGCGCTGTATTTAATAGTTAATTGGGTGGCTAATTTGCTGCCTTGGGTGAAGGTGACTCGCTGCGTATTTTTGTACCATTATATGGGCTGTTCTGTGTTTGCAGCTTTAGGACTTGCTTGGTGGACTGACAGGTGGCTGCACAGCCCACAAACCCGCCTCCGAGGGATGGGGGTAACAATTATTTTTCTGGTTTTGGGTGCTTTTATTTTCTGGATGCCTCTCTATTTGGGATTGCCTTTGTCACAAATAGAATGGAAAATTAGGATGTGGCTTCCGTCTTGGGTTTAGATTAGAATATATCTCTCCATAAAAGCCTGTATAGGGCAGGCATCTTGCCTGCCCCACAAGAGTTTTTATAGATTTTCATAAAGACGAAATCTTATGTCTAAAAACTCTCCAAAAACCTCAGAGGAAATGGAAGCGATCGCCCGATCGCCCAATCTTGTCGAAATCAACAAATAAATCCGCGACTTGATTATAGATTATGCCATTGGATCTGCTATTTTGGGACTCAACCCGCTGCCGGGAAGTATGACGGTGACGCTACTGGTGGCGAGCGTGTTGCTATTAAAAATGATGCGGGATATTGGGGCAAAATGGGGCTATCCAAAAGGTCAAGATGCGCTGGCGATCGGAGGCAATCTGTTCGGGGGTTTGGGTTCTTTTTGGGTAGCGTTTATGGCTTGGATATCGATGTATGGTTTGGGTTTGTTTGTGCCGTTTGTGGGCGGTTTTGCGGTGGCTTCGTCGCTGTTTGCACTGACTTGGAGGGTGGGAAAGGCGACTCACCTTTATTATGCTAGCGGCCGCCAAATGAATGCAGCGGAACTCAAGGAAGTTTTCGATAGTTCTCAACCGGAAGGGGCGGCTTTGTTTGAGGCGAATATTGGGGCGATCGCCTTTCCAGCTCAAGTAACAGAAAATCCGATTAAATCTCTCACTGATGACTTGATAAATGGTAATATAAGTCAAGAGGAGTTTCAGGAAAAAATTAAAGACTTTATTCATTAATACCTGTCACCAAAATAAAACCATGAAATTCTCCCTAGATGTAGAAAACAACCCCGCAGGTTGGCCGGATCACACTCAGCTACCAGAATCCGACGGCACTTTTGTGAAAAACTTTCAAGAACATCCCCAAAGCATTCTGTTAACTGATTCTATTACTCCGATCCTCCAAAGCATTCATCCAGATGCTGATTACTGTATCGGTCAAGATAGCGGGATTTATTGGCGATTGACTGAGCCACTAGAGCGTGGTGCGGAAGCACCGGATTGGTTTTACGTGCCAAATGTCCCGCCAACATTTGACGGTCAAGTGCGTCGTTCTTATGTGATGTGGCAAGAGTTTTTAGCACCATTAATTGTGTTAGAATTTGTGTCGGGAAATGGTGCAGAAGAACGAGATAGAACGCCTTTGTTGCGAACTGGTCAACAGGAAACTAAACCTGGCAAATTCTGGATTTACGAAAATGTCATCCGTCCGGAATTTTACGGGATTTATGAGGTGACTAAGGCGAGTGTCGAAGTTTACCATTTAGTAGGCCGTAGCTATCATTTACTTCCGGCAAACGATCGCGGTCATTATCCAATTCCACCGTTAGGAGTGGAATTGGGAATTTGGCAGGGAAGGTATCAAAATGTTGAGTTACCTTGGCTGCGCTGGTGGGATAGTGAAGGGAATTTGCTGTTAACGGGCTTTGAAAGAGTTGAACAAGAACGGCAAAGGGCTGAACAAGAACGGCAAAGGGCTGAACAAGAACGGCAAAGGGCTGAACAAGAACGGCAAAGGGCCGATCGCGCTCAAGAAGAATTAGAGCAATTGCGCGCTCAATTGCGATCGGCTGGAATTGAACCTCAATTATGAGGGAAACCTTTGTTGACAGTGGGAAAGTAGCAATTAAGGACGAGGTGAGAAACTGGGTTTTTTATTAAAATCATTAGATTGCAGCCAGCAGATTAGGTAAAAAACCCGTTTTTTGATATAGCCTTTCGAGCGAAAGATGAGGTATGACTATAAATGAATTTTTTCATGCGACTTCGGTTACTATATTATACACATAAGAGGGCTAAAGCCCAACAACGTACCTGACTTTTTTGAGAACCGCTATATTGATATTTAGAGTTAGTGTATGACCAAGTATATTCCAGCAAAAATTACCTGCCTACGCTACAAAAGAAAGTAAGGTTTTCAGTAAGTCCTACGGTACAATTCATCCCGGTTTTTCAACCATCTACAGCAATATTGCCACTCAAACGCTGGACATTGCCAAAAAGCTGAATCCGTCGGTTCCTTGCTATCTATCGGGCCACAGTTTGGGTGCTGCGATCGCGACTTTGGCTGCGATCGACATTGCGGTGAATGTTCCTCGGTTGAAAAAGCAGGTGCAGTTGTATACTTATGGCAGTCCGAGGGTGGGCGATCCGGTGTTTGCGAGGGAGCACAATCGAGTTGTACCGAACAGCTATCGAGTGGTAAATTTGGCGGATGCTATTACGCTGGTGCCTTTTACGGTGTTCTTTAAGACTGAATATGTGCACGTGGGTGAGGAGTGGGCTTTTTTGGCGCCTAATGGGGATGTGATGCCGAATCATGTGGTGGATAGTTACAGAAGTGCGATCGACAAACAAGTCGAAACCAACAAACCCCGAACCTCCCCAAATTCCGGGTTAAAATAAACAGAATAATCCGGGCGAATAGAATTCGCGCCTATACAAACAATGTCCGCCTCCACGGACTCAATAAAAGAGATAAATGCCAATTTAAAGAAATAGTATAAAATAGACCTCTTGCAAAAATAGTTAGGACGATGCTCAAAGCCATCCCACAACAATCTTTTTTCTTGTGGGATGGGCTTCTAGCCCGTCCCAAAATTTGGTTAAAAGGATTTTTGCAAGAGGTTTAATGTAATTTTTAATGAATTTGATACGATCTCAAACACCAAATCAGCTTTTATTGATACTCTTATCTTCAGTCCACCTCCGCGGACATTGTTTGTGTAGCCCCGAATTCTATTCGGCGGGCTTTATTTGTGAAACATCGCAATTAATTCGGCGGGCTTTATTGGTGAAACAATACGTTTTATGTTTGAAACACTGCGCGATAAACTGGTTCCCCGCGTTTGAGAGTAGCAATTTCTCTTTCAGTGGCTACAGGCATGGGATTTTCTGCTAACCATTCACCGTTATTTGTGCGTTTAAAGCTAGGATGAGATGAAAAGCGATCGCACATTTCGACTTCTACTTCCTCAATATCCGATTGAATAAACACTTCGCCGCCAACAGCCAGATAAGTCGCCAACTCGCCGACTAATTCCTGCTGTACCACCCGCCGCTTGTGGTGCTTTTTCTTGAACCACGGATCGGGAAATTGAATGCTAACTCGCTGCAAAGTACCAGCGGGAAGTGTTTCTAAAATAGGCTTGAGAGAACTATTCGCATTACAAAACAAATAGTGCAGATTTGTCAAGCCTTTTTCGTCCCGCCAAAGATTTGCCTCGTCTACCAGAGGTTCCCGAATTTCTAATCCGAGAAAATTCCAATCAGCTTGTGCTTGCGCCATATGCCACAAAAACCTGCCTCTGGCGCAGCCGATATCTAAATGCAGTGGCAAATTTAAGTCGCTATATATTTTCGTCCAATCTGGGGGACTGGCGGATGTTTGATATCTCATCGATAGGGGATTTACGTGTTCCCGAACTCTAACTCTTGCCAATTTTGCTGTCTCCTGAATGTAATTTTTAACCGCTGATGCGGGCAGATTAACGTTGATTAACGCAGATATTTTTAGAAATGAAAAATCGCTGTCTTAGGATTTTTCATTTCTAATTATTGTATCAAGCTTCTGGTTCAATGCCTGCTGCTCTTAATTGTGCGGCTAGTCGATCGGCTCGCTGTCTTTCCCTTTCCACCATCTCTGCACCCCACAATAACATCTGTCCGCTTTCATCCCACCAGCGCAACCAATATCCGGTTCTTTCAGCCTTTGTTCCCTGCCAAACGCCTAGAAATAACCCAACTCCTTCTATCCAATAATGATTGTTTGCATCCGGCTGCTGTGCTTCATATCTTCCTGATGAATTCAACCGATACACTTCTAGCAATCCTGCCGCAGGCTCAAAAATACCATAGATTGGTACTCGCAGCATTTGCTCGTAAAAAAACCATTTTCCCGGGGGAAAAGTTGGTTTACTTGAATATTCGTCGTACTGATTAGCTGATAAAAACTCCAGCGCGATATCCGGGATTTCTCCTTCTAAGTTTGGGGTGTAACTGCGGCGAATTTCGGGGGCAGCAAGCGGTTGTACGTTGCGGGCATAAAACCAATCTGGCGCTTTGGTAACTAGCTTGTCGTTTAATGTCGCGCACACACACATATTCGGCGCAACTAAGATTCCCTCTAACAATAGTCCGGCAATTTCTAGGATTTCGCGCAGGGCGGCGGCGAGTAATGGTTGGTCGATATTTTCCACTGGTTCCTCGTCTAAGATGAAATCGTCTGGCAATTTTTCCCAGGTAATTTTTATGTCGGCTGTACTTACTGTCATAATATTTTACCTCTTAGCAAAAAATAGATTCAGCCTCCCCGCCATCAAAACTGTGCTGTTCCAGGTAAACTGTCAACTGTCAACTGTCAACTATCAACTGTTTACTGAGACTGCTGGAGTGCGGTTTGCAATACTTCCTTATGAAAGAGCGATCGCCCTACAATAAATTTTATCCTGTCTGGCGATAGTGCGGCGCCGTTGGCATAGTGATCCATCCAGGTTTTGCTGATTAAATAGGGATCTTCGGGCAATTCTGATAATAAGTATCCCGGCATTTCTAACTCGTCCATCAATTGGCTGACTTTGGGATCGTAGCTGAGGGCAAAACAGCGACATTCTTCGGATGCTGCCATAATTAAACTGTGGTAGCGCATCCCGATCGCCATTTCGACTCCCCGGAACACTCCTTTCAACTTTCTCGGATCGTCTAAACTCAGGATGCGGCTCCTTTTCGGCAGCGCTTCGTGCAAATGTTTGGCAATTTCTAAGTCGTGGGAAGCTTGGAAAGGCAGCAGCAAAATTAAGGTGCGAGTGGCTTTTTGAAAGTCAACTAAAGCTTGAGTTAGGATTGACAAACGGGCGGGTGTTAGTGTAGAGTGCGATCGCAAACAAACCGCAACTCTCGGCGACGGCAAATCCCACAAACCGGAGACGGGGGAATTTTCCAAAGCCCACACTGGATCGGGCGCTAATGTAAAGGGAATTTGCCAATCTGCAAGTATGGTAGCTGAGCCTTTATCGCGCACGCTGACGGCTGTGCATCCACCAAAACACCGCTGAGATAATTTACGAGTAATCTCACGATTTAAAGGGCCAATTCCCTGGGCCCAAGCAACAGTTTTTAAGCCCATCTGCTGCGCTAATCCCATCAAGCCACCATAGTAAAAAGGGCTGACAAGGCTGGTACTGTCTTGGATTAAACTACCGCCACCCCAGATTAGGGCGTCAGCGCTGCGGAGTGTATCGAGGACACCAAACGCATTCATGCGATCGCGCGCAGCTACTCCGTACCGCTGATTTGTCTCGACGGGATTGCCAGAAAGGACGATCGGCGTCACCCCATCTGGTAACATTTGCAGTAGCGAAGCCAACAGCGCCTCGTCGCCACCGTTGCCTTTACCATAATAGCCGCACAAAATTGCTCGCATTTCTACTCTTTGTTTGGAATCGAATATAACTATTACAATACCTAATTATTGTTACCAAAAGATTCTTTTTTAAAACAACAAAATATCGCAACCGCCCGATCGCTCTTCGCACAAATAACTTCATGAATAGCACCGCAAACCTGCTACCATAAATGGTGTAAATGTCAACCCTTTTCTAAGCGACCAGGCAAGTTGTCAAATCACGAAGTTAGCGAGCGGCGGACAGCACTAATGTAACGGTGAACTGTCAACTGCCAACTGTCAACTGCCAACTGCCAACTGCCAACTGCCAACTGTCACACATCTTCCTTCACAATACAAAAAATGCACGCTTTGTCAATTCCAACCTGGATTATTCATGTCTCTAGTGTCGTCGAGTGGATTGCCGCCATCTGGTTAATTTGGACTTACGGCGAAGTCACTAAAAACCGAGCTTGGTGGGGCCTTTCTGTCGGAATGCTGCCCGCCCTTGTCAGCGCTATGTGCGCCTGTACGTGGCACTTTTTCGACAACTCCCCAGCCCTAGAATGGATTGTTACCCTGCAAGCTGCGATGACTGTCATCGGTAATTTTACTCTGTGGGCGGCTGCTTGGTGGATTTGGCGATCGGCTCAGCAGTCAGTTGACAGTTGACAGTTGACAGTTGATAGTTGATAGGAAATCAGTCATTACTAACAAACTAAGGAGAAAAATCCTTGAAAAATAGCATTGTTTGGACAACATTGGCAGCTAGTTCACTGTTATTGACAGCCACATCTTTACTTCCCAGTCAAGCTAGTAATACATCCTTAATACTCGCCCAACAACCTAACTGTAAAAGTCCTCAAACGACACTGGATCAGAATGTGTGTTCCAGCCAAGAGTTTCAGGCAGCAGACAAAAAACTCAATCAAGTATATCAGCAACTTCAACCAAAACTCAACAGCAAACAAAAGCAGAGATTGATAGTCGCACAGCGAAGTTGGCTCAAGTTTAGAGATGAATCTTGCGATTATGAAGCAGGTTACTTTGAGGGTGGTAGCGTGGCTCCTTCTATCTACGGTTATTGCAGAGCCAGAGTCACAAAAGAACGTATTAAAGATTTGGAGGGTTATTTGGAACAAGCAAGTTTGTAAAAGTGCGTAGGCGTAAGCCAGGGCGTAGCCATCGCGATCGACAACAACTTACCCATTCTATCATCCATACCACAGCAAACTGATGTATTATGGTGTCATACCCCCCACCCTAAATTATCTTAAAAGTGATAATAAGCTTTGTTTTTTATTTTATCCTTTGACACGCCAATGGTGTAAGATTTAAAATCTAAAATCTACAATATAAAATCGCTATGTCTTTCGTTGGTTTGCACATTCACAGCGATTACAGCCTGCTAGACGGGGCATCTCAGCTACAGCAGCTAGCTGAACGGGCGGTGGAATTGGGGATGCCCGCGATCGCCCTTACAGACCACGGCGTGATGTATGGTGCGATCGAGCTAATCAAAGTTTGTCGAAATAAAAATATCAAGCCCATCATTGGCAATGAAATGTACGTCGTCAACGGCGACATCGAAGTCAAAGTTCGAGGTAGAAGAAAATACCATCAAGTTGTCTTAGCTAAAAATACGCAAGGTTATAAAAACTTAGTAAAACTTACCACAATTTCCCATTTAAAAGGAATGCCCGAAAGAGGTATTTTTGCCCGTCCTTGCATCAACAAAGAACTCCTCAAACAATACTCCGAAGGTCTCATTGTTACCAGCGCTTGTTTGGGTGGCGAAGTTCCCCAAATGATTCTGCAAAACAAGCTAGATACTGCCCGCGAAGTTGCCAAATGGTATAAAGAAGTATTTGGAGAAGACTATTATATAGAAATTCAAGACCACGGTTCCCAAGAAGACCGCATGGTTAATGTTGAAATCGTCAAAATTGCCCGCGAATTCAATATTAAAATAATTGCCACCAATGATTCTCACTATATTTCCTGCAACGACGTAGAAGCTCACGATGCTTTGTTGTGCATCAACACCAACAAACTGATTGAAGAAGAAAAGCGGATGCGCTACAGCGGCACAGAATATCTGAAGTCTGCTATGGAGATGGCGCAACTATTTCGAGACCATTTGGATGATGAAACGATCGAAGAGGCGATCGAAACCACCCTAGAAGTAGCAAACAAAGTATCAAGATACGATCTAACAGGAGAAGCTCGGATTCCCACAATCCCAATTCCCCCAGAACATACCGCCGATACCTATGTAGAAGAAATATCTTGGCTAGGATTATTAGAAAGACTCAAAGCCCGTACCAGAAATGAAATCCCCCCAGTCTACAAACAAAGACTAGAATATGAGCTAAAAATGATTCAGCAGATGGGTTTCTCTGAATATTTTTTAGTGGTTTGGGACTACATGAAATATGCTAGAGACAACAATATTCCCGTCGGGCCAGGACGTGGTTCTGCGGCAGGTTCTTTAGTTGCTTATGTCCTCAATATTACCAACATAGACCCGGTACACCACGGATTGCTATTCGAGAGATTTCTCAATCCCGAACGCAAATCGATGCCAGATATTGATAGCGATTTCTGCATCGAAAGACGGGACGATATGATTAAAT
This sequence comes from Microcoleus sp. PH2017_08_TRC_O_A, assembly GCF_020738665.1. NCBI lineage: Bacteria > Bacillati > Cyanobacteriota > Cyanophyceae > Oscillatoriales > Microcoleaceae > Microcoleus > Microcoleus sp. PH2017_08_TRC_O_A. The sequence continues at coordinate 41,025 of NZ_JAEQCE010000013.1, read as the reverse complement.
ATGTTACAGACAAATATGGTACAGACCGCGTAGCGCAAATTATTACCTTCAACAGGATGACATCAAAAGCTGTTTTGAAAGATGTTGCCAGAGTTTTAGGTATTCCCTACAAAAAAGCCGATGAGATGGCGAAAATGATTCCAGTATCGCGGGGGAAACCGGAAAAACTCAAAGTAATGATTTCCGATGCAACACCGGCACAGGAATTTAAAACCAACTACGAAAATACTATTTGTACTAATGCCGAAACTGGCACCGAAGTCCCAGTGCGTCAGTGGATTGACATGGCAATTCGCATTGAAGGAACTAACAAAACCTATGGTGTTCATGCCGCCGGTGTGGTGATTTCTTCCATCCCCCTTGATGAAATTGTGCCCCTGCAAAAAAATGAAAATGGTGCTGTAATCACCCAATATTTTATGGAAGACTTGGAATTTTTGGGGTTACTCAAAATGGACTTTCTGGGACTCAAAAATTTAACGACTCTCCAAAAAACTGTTGATTATGTTAAGCAAACTCAAGATATAACTATCAATGCTGAAGGCTTACCTTCTGACATAGAACGCAGAGCTCAAGAGACATTTACTAGGAACAACAAGTTACCCGGTGATGTAGCAAAGACTTATCAACTATTAGAAAAAGGAGATTTAGAAGGTATTTTTCAGCTAGAATCTTCTGGGATGCTGGATGTAGTAAAAAAAATCAAACCTTCTTGTCTGGATGATATTTCTTCTATTCTGGCGCTTTATCGTCCCGGCCCGCTGGATGCTGGTTTGATTCCACAATTTATCGATCGCAAACATGGTAGAGAAGTCGTTAAATACGACCATCCGCTGTTAGAACCGATTTTAAAAGAGACTTATGGAACGCTTTGTTTCCAAGAGCAAATTATGCGGATGGCTCAAGATTTGGCGGGCTATTCTTTAGGTCAAGCTGACTTGCTGCGCCGCGCAATGGGCAAGAAGAAGGCTGATGAAATGCAGAAGCAAAAGGAAACATTTATTGATGGCGCAACTAAGAATGGTGTCGCTCAAAGAGTTGCCGAAGAGTTGTTCGGACAGATGCTTCAATTCGCGGAATATTGTTTGAGCTATGACACGAAGATATTGACTATGGAATATGGGCCGATGGCTATTGGTAAAATTGTCGAGGAAGAAATTGAATGTACCGTTTACAGTGTTGATAATAATGGCCATATTTATACACAGCCAATTGCACAGTGGCATCGCCGAGGTCAGCAGGAGGTCTTTGAGTATTGTCTGGAAGATGGCTCGATAATTCGCGCGACAAAAGATCACAAGTTTATGACTTTTGACGGTCAAATGCTACCTATTGACGAAATATTTGAAAAAGGATTAGACTTAAAACAAATCAACTCTAGCTCACATCTATAAAATGTATATAGACTATAGGAAACTAAAATCAGAACACAAGGAACAAATCATTTTAGCTTTTAACCAAGGCATGGAGTGTCGAGAAATCCCTAACTACCTTGGGGTAAGCGAGAGAGCAGTTTCAAGAGTTTTAAAAGAAGCTGACATTAATACTAAGCGACGAAACCGCTATACTTTAAATGAAAGCTATTTTGATATAATTGACTCTCAAGCTAAAGCCTATTTGTTAGGATTGCTAGCTGCTGATGGCTGCGTTACTCAAACTAATTATGTAGCTTTTGAATCAATTGACAAAGAACTCACAGAAATGCTCAGCATAGAGCTACAATACTCTGGTGAAATTAGAATTGTTCAGCCTCAAAATTATGCTCCTCACTACCGAATAAATTTTTCTTCTGAAAAACTGGCAAGCTCTTTACAGGGCTACGGCATCATAACAGGAAGGACTTTTCAGAAGTTACCTATTTTCCTAACTCCAAATATTTAGCGTCTTATGTGTTAGGGTACTTTGATGGTGACGGTTGTGCTTATGCAAACAAAGGTAGGAGTGGCGGTTTAGTCTGCATTGTTAGTTCCTTTAAATTTCCCTGCGAACTAACAAGGCACTTAGGCATGGGTTCTGTACAAGAGCATCAATTTAAAAAAGTTTATTATTGGAGAATATTTAGTCGGAAAAATATACAAGCATTCTATGATTTTGTGTATCAGTATCCCAGATTAGGTTTACAACGAAAAAAGACTAAAATTGAAGATATTCTCAGGAGTTACAAACATGGTTAAAATCATTAGTAGAAAATCACTAGGAACTCAAGAAGTATATGACATTGGCGTTGAAAGAGATCATAATTTTACACTAGAAAATAGTCTGGTGGCATCTAATTGCTTTAATAAATCCCATTCAATGGCCTATGCCTATATCACTTATCAAACTGCTTATTTAAAAGCAAATTTTCCTGTAGAATACATGGCTGCACTGCTGACTGCTAACAGAGGCGACCAGGAGAAGGTACAGAGATATATTGCTAATTGTATCAAGCTGAAGATTGATGTTGAACCACCTGATATTAATGGTTCTGAACTTACTTTTACGCCATTGCCGATGGAGATGACAAAGGCGGAAAAACATAAAATTTTGTTTGGAATTTCGGCGGTTAAAAATGTTGGTGAGGGGGCTATTGAAAATATTTTGGAGGCGCGCAGGTCAGGGGGTGATTTTAATTCTTTACCAGATTTGTGCGATCGCGTAAATCTACATTCTGTCAACCGCCGCGCCCTAGAAGCCTTGATTCACTGTGGTGCTTTTGACAAAATCGCACCCAACCGCCAGCAATTAGTAAACGACTTGGAAGGGGTTATGAAATGGGCGCAAGACCGCAAAAAAGACCGAGAAACTGGTCAAGGTAATCTCTTTGACTTGTTAGGAGATACTAGCTTTGGGAAGTCGGCGAATAAGTATGAATCTGCGCCAAAATCAAAAACTGTGAAAGATTTTGACACACAGGAAAAATTGCGTTTAGAAAAAGAATTGCTGGGTTTTTATGTATCAGATCATCCCCTCAAGTTTCTGCTTCAATCTAATCAAGATCCAGATGTTGTGACTCTCGCACAGTTAGCCGAGAAAAAGGGTAAAGTATCGGTTATTGTCATGCTCAACGCTATCAAACTGGTAGTGACGAAAAAAGGCGATGCGATGGCAATTTTGCAATTAGAAGATTTGACACATCAAATCAAAGCTGTTGTGTTTCCGAAGGCTTACGAACAATTAAAACCGCATATTATAGAGAATGCTGTATTACTGATTAGCGGGAAAATTGAGAAGGATGGTGAGGAAATTCAGATAATTGTAGATACTGCAAAGCCTGTAGAAACACCAGAGGTTACAGAGGAAATCGAGATCCCACTACCGGAAACACAAAATTCTTGGGCGGCGCCATCGGAAATACAAAATTCTTGGGTGGCGCCATCGGAAATACAAAATTCTTGGGTGGCGCCATCGGAAACGCAAAATTCTTGGGTGGCGCCATCGGAAATACAAAATTCTTGGGCGAATCAACCGGTCAACTTTGGACGATCGACTAAACCAGTGGAAGTTACAGAAATGGTGATTGTCAAGTTTACACCGCCGCAGGTGCAAGATGTCAAAAACCTCAATTCTCTGAAAGCTATTTTGCAAGAACTTTCCAATCGTGGAGAGGATGCTAGCGTTTCGGTGGGGGGAATCGTTGTCGGTGAATATTGCTGTCAACCTCTTCGCATCAAGCGTCAATTGTGGGTACAAGATGGCGATGGCGCTGTTAGCCGTCTCAAGTCGGCGGGATTTGATGCTTCGGTTTTCCCTCTCGACAGTCGCGGGGATGCTGCAATATTTCGGGAAATGCGATCGCAACTTAAGATATATTCTTGGGCCAATCGCTTGCTTGACGCAGATGTCGATCGCATTTCCCAGTATCTCAGCTATCTCGCCCAACTAAACAAACGCCTGCCAAACTAACATTTGGGCCCCATCCCCACCGGTGACTAAAGTTTGACCGTCAGGACTAAAAGCCACCGGATTGCACCCAACTAGGCTGCACAAACATTCGCCTGTTTGCAAGTTCCAGACTTTAACAGTACCATCTCGACTGCCGCTAGCCATAGTTTCGCGATCGGGACTGATAGCCACCGAAATCACCGCGTCAGAATGGCCGCTCAAAGTCTTAATCAATTCCCCCGTCTGCAAGAGATTCTTGCTCCTCGCCACCATTCTGTGAGGATGCTTTGGCTTTAATCACCGCTTCCCGAAAGCCTAAAACTACTAAAATATTGGCAAGTGTCAAGAATAGTTCCGCAGAACCGTGGAGCCAATCGACATTTGCTAGCGACTCATTGTAGGCAACTTTTGCATAAATTGCTGCGGGAATAGTCACACCCACAAACACGAGAGTGCCGTAAAATCCCATCAGAGCTAAACGAGGAGTTTTTCCAGATTTCGTCAAAAACCAGAGAAAACCCAAGTAGGGAAATAGAGACAGCACAAATAAACTTTCTTTGGAAATCATTAGTATTTGGTGAGCGACCAGATACCATCATAGATTAAAAAATTAAAAATTAATGTGAATAAATTTTAACTTTTTGTGGTGAATTTTTCATGTCTAATTTAACAAAGGAACCCATTTTTGTCGAACTGCTAGAGACTCACCCAAGCCCATAGCTTTTAACCTTCTCCGCAGCAGGTCGCTAGTATTAAAAACCCCTGACCCGCGCGGAGACACAACCCGTAACTCTTCCCCTAACACCGTTATTAGTATAACACATTTTCAACCGTGCCAGTCTGTTAATTGTTACTTTACCCAGCAATCCGAAACTGAGACATTTCCAAAGTTGTCGGTCTGCTAGGTATCAAGCAAGTATCGCTCAAAACCTCTAAATCAGCAAAGCGTTTTCTATCTGTTGCGATAATTTCTTCGAGCTTAGCATCAAAATTAAAACGCGGCCCACAATCCCAAAGTTTGAATTGCCAGTGTCCGCTACATACCGTAATTTGCAGTTGAATAGGAGTTTCTGCGGGCAGATTTTTGTGAGCGTGACGAACTGCATTAGTAAAACCTTCAGCTAAAGCTAGCTGTAATTGGAACCAAACCTCATTGGGGATCGATACATCTTGCAACTGCTCCAACCAGTCCAAAACTTTAGTTAAAGCATTCATATCTGTGTTGACTTGCAGGCTGATGTTTTTCAAAGAACTTTCATTCAGTTCTGCTTCCTGCTCAATGTCATCTTGCCAATCCCACTTCTTTAACAAATTCATTAACCCATCTAAAACGCTAGCCTTTTTTATATTTTGCGATCGCGAGCGACTTTCTACTTCGTAACTTTTGCTCAGCGACAAACAATTTCGACCGTCAAGAGTCCGGGTGTAACTCAGCTCGTCTGCAATCTGCCACATGAGTTTGATGCCTCTGCCGCCTTCTGCCAGTTGATCTATGCTGTTCGACATTGATTTTCCTCGTCTGAAAGTATTAGTTGTACCCATTTTTCACACCCGCCGACACACTTTGTCGTTTTTTATACTTGCTTATTCAGTATAATTTCGGCGTTCATACCAAAATGCTATCTTTTTTGTAGAAGGCATCGCATCAGCAATATGTCTTAAGAGTCTAAGCCAATTGGCTTATTTACCGATCGCCTGTACGGAGAGCGATCGCCCCCGTAGCACAATCCGCCTGCATCCACCAGAAATTACCGAATCACTGCCGGAGCTCATTTACCCCAGCCGTCGCCAGCTACAAAATACAAGGCATTGAGCCACTGCCAACGGTGGCTCGCCGGTAGCCTGCAAAGCCGATTTGAGGTAATCGCTCTCATCCTAAAGGAGTAAGTAATATCCGCAAAGGCGATCGTCCGCCAACCTCACACCGGCGTGCCACGTCAATCGATTTTAGATTTTAGATTTTAGATTTTATAAATTCGGGGGAAGAGAGGATTTTCGATTTTCGATTTGGGATTGATTCCACGGATAAATCACGTGGCGGGTACCACAGGTCGAAATTCGCTTGTCAATCGACTAGACCAAGACTGCTGCAAACAAGGCCGTTTCTGCTAAAAATATTGGATTTGACAGCGAAAAATCTAGCAATAAACCCTGTTTTTAGCCCCGCGCGCGTTATTCCAGGAGAAAACTAGGCGATAAAACGCAGTTAGATGAATTACCCGGACTAAGCTTTGCTTGCATCTACATAGTCTGTTATGTTCGAGGAGATTCCGGCAGAGGGGAGAGATCCAGGGAGAAAGTCTGATGAGGAGATGATTTGACAACTAGGTAATAGGTAATTGACATATACAATTTAAACGCGCAACACCTGATGACAAAAATTAAACTGACAATTCTGGCAGCAGTGATTCTGCTACTCCCATTTGGCGCAGCAGTTCCCTTACAAGCTCAAAATCTGCCTCTAATCAAGCGGCTGCTAGCAACAAGAGGATGTCCCGGATGCGACTTATTTGGCGCTTCCTTGAGCCGTGCAGATTTGTTTGGCGCTTCCTTGAGTCGCGCCACTCTCAGCAGGGCCGACTTAGTAGATGCGGATTTGACTGCGGCGGATTTAATGGAAGCTAATTTAAATAACGCCAACATGAGAAATGCCTTTTTAATCGATGCCGACCTCAGCAAAGCCGACATGAGCAGGGCGGACATCAGGGGAGCCAACTTAGAAAATGCCAATCTCAGCGAAAGTTCTCTGCTCGACGCATCTCTTCAGTTGGCCAACTTAAAATGCAGTAATTTGAGCGCAGCTAAACTAAGTCGAAGTGACCTGAGAAATGCCGATTTTTCTGGGGCAAATCTCAGCGGTGCTGACCTCAAAGAAGCTGATTTAAGCGGTGCAAATCTTAGCGGTGCTGACCTCAGAGGGGCCGATTTGAGCGATGCGAGATTGAACAAAGCTAATTTTATAGATGCTAATTTATGCGGCGCCCGGATGCCGAACCGCAAAATATCTCGGCGAGGTTGTGATGTTAAAAAACAACAACCGATTAGCTCGAACAATTACTGCAATTACTGCCGTGCCGTCAATGACTGGTGGTTAGATATTTTAAGGTTGAATTAATTGGTAAGCCGTTTATAGGTGTCGATCTTTAGGTACGTAGTTGCGCTTCAGCGCTCTTTCATATATATAAGATAAGAGCGCCCAAGCGCAACTACGTACCCTTTTTTATCTTTTTTTACGATCGCACTATGAGCTGACGCACCCTACAATAAAAATTTGCTCACTACCCGCAGATATTCTGCACCGCCGATTTGTGCCGCATTATTGTGTCCTCCATTGGGAACCATGTAAAGCTGTTTGGGCTCGGGTGCTGCATCAAACATTTTTTTGCTCATTTCGGCTGGAACTACAGTGTCAGCAGTCCCGTGAATAAATAGTACCGGCATTTGCAGGCGATCGACTTTTGACAGAGAATCAAACCGCTGCGCCAGCAACAAATCTATCGGAAACGCCCTAAATAGCGGTTTTTGGAAGTCTACCATTGCCCTTACCGAAGTAAAAGAACCCTCCACAATTAACCCCGCAGCCTCCGGGTGCCGCACTGCTAGATCGATCGCAATTGCCCCTCCCAAAGAATGACCGTAAATATAAATTTGATTTGGGTTAATCCCCCGCTGTTTCACCAAATAATCCCAGGCCTGTTCAACATCCTCATAAACCCGAGATTCGCTCGGAAAATCGCCCTGACTTTTTCCATAACCGCGATAATCGATCAGAAATACTGACAAACCTAAGCCATGAAATCGATTAGCGTGTTCGACATTTGCTCCCACATTTGAACCATTACCGTGCAGGTACAAAACTACCCGCCCTAAGTTCCCCTTGTGAAGTGGGGGAACCGGAACCCCCCCTAACCCCCCCTTGTTAAGGGGGGGGACAGGAACAGCCTCTCTGACTCCCCCCCTTAACAAGGGGGGGCTGGGGGGGGTTTGGGATGGTTGAAGTGGAACCACCTCTCTTACTTCCCCCCGAAATTTGCGGGGGTTTTCCGAGGCAGGAATCCACCACCCATGTACGCTTTCCATTTCCAGCGCCGCTGTTTTAGCTGGAATTTGCAGCCAAACATCTTGATATTTCAACTTAAAATCATCTGGCGTAGTTTCGATCGCCCGCGCCGGAAAAAATATAAACTTACCTTGCGCTACAAATAGCAATACACAAGCAGCAGAATAAGCGATCGCCAAAACTATCCCAAAAGTTATGAGGGATTTAGACAAAACAAATACCAGTAACTTGTTCATAGAAAATAAGACACGCGGGAGATTAGAAATCGGTCAAAAACTAATGACAAATGATTAATTCATATGATTAGCTTTAGATCGATTACTAACTTCCGCAGCAGCGTTCCGCCGAATTTCAAAAATTAATTCAATTCCGGGTGACGCAAGTGCCAATTAGTGGATTGTTCGTAAGCATGAGCCACTTGAAACAGCCGAGATTCTTGCAAAACATTACCAATCAGTTGTATACCCACCGGCAGTCCTTTATCATCAAATCCGCAGGGCAAACTCAAAGCTGGCAAACCAGCAAGATTCACCGGAATAGTCATCAAATCTGACAAATACATACTCAGGGGGTCGTTGAATTTTTCGCCTGCCTTAAAAGCCGTAGTCGGAGCAGTGGGACAGACCAAAACATCAACTTGAGAAAAAGCTTTTTCAAAGTCTTCTTTAATCAAAGTCCGAACTTTTTGAGCTTTGAGATAATAGGCGTCGTAATATCCAGCGGACAACACGTAAGTGCCGATCGCAATCCGGCGTTTAACTTCTGCACCGAACCCTTGAGCGCGAGTTTTGGCATACATATCCAAAAGATTTTCGGGATCGGGCGATCGGAAACCATACTTTACTCCATCATATCTCGCCAAATTCGCCGAAGCTTCCGAGGGAGCAATAATGTAGTAAGTGGGCAAACCGTAGCGGAACCGGGGACAAGAAACGACTTGAATTTCTGCGCCCAATTGTTGAAATTGCTCGATCGCCTTTGTCACGGCGTCTTTAACCGCCGAGTCCAACCCGACGCCAAAAGTTTCTTTAATTACACCAATTCTAATCTGACCCTTCGGTCGCAAACTGGGTCTCAAAGCTTGGGCGTAGTCAGGAATTGGGACATTGAGACTCGTCGAATCTTTACTGTCATAACCAGCGACAGCCCCCAACAAAATCGCCGTATCCTCAACAGTCCGGCCAAAGGGCCCGATTTGATCGAGAGAAGAAGCGTAGGCCACCAAACCGTAACGAGAAACCAACCCATAGGTCGGTTTCAGCCCCACCAAACCGCAAAAAGCAGCAGGTTGGCGGATCGAACCTCCAGTATCCGAACCCAAGCTAACGACGCATTCTCCGCCGGCTACCGCTGCGGCAGAACCGCCAGAAGAACCTCCGGGCACGCGCTCCAAGTCCCAAGGATTCGCGGTAACTTGATAGGCCGAAGTTTCCGTCGAGCTCCCCATGGCAAACTCGTCCATATTGGCCTTGCCCAGAATCACCGCACCGGCTGCTTTGAGTTTGGAGACGACGGTTGCATCGTAGGGAGGGACAAAATTTTCCAAAATCCGAGAGGCGCAGGTTGTGGGAATGCCCTCGGTGCACATATTGTCTTTAACGGCGATCGGAATTCCGGCCAACAGCCCAATTTCCTCGCCTGCTGCGATTTGGGCATCCACTTTGTGGGCCTGCGCCAATGCGCTGTCTGCTGTCACGCACAGAAAGCTTTTCAATTTCGGCTCTAGCTGGGTAATTCGGTCTAATGCTTCTTGAGTAATTTCCACAGCAGAGCGTTCTTTATTGACCAGTTGTCGGTGCAACTCGCGGATGGATGCCATGCTCGTACCTTTATCATTTCTACTTTCAGCCACTTAGCCAATATAGCTGGCAATTGCACGCACTTACAGCCCTTCTTCAACTGCGTCTCTATGCTTGCATCTGCGGTAAAAAAAGCTACGTATTTGCCGCGACGATCCCCAAGAAGACAATTTCATCCGGAATTCTCCCCAAAACCAAAGATATATGGTAAGAAGTTCCCGATGCCCCGTTGGAGGAATGCCACCTAAAGCTCACTTAGAATCTCACCTGACGGCAGAGGAACTCAAAATTCGCTACCGGCAGGCACAAAACACCACAGAGTCGCGCCGCTGGCACTTGCTACTCTTAGTTTCCCGAAATTGGACTATCAAACAAGCAGCCCAAGTCGTAGGGATTAACTACGACTACGCCAAAGAAATTGTCCAGCGCTATAACCGAGAAGGGCCTAACTCTGTGAGAAACCGCAGCGGAGACCGCCAGCCCCCTCCTGCCAAATCCTTGCTGAGCCCCGAACAGCAAGAAGAACTGCGACAAGCCCTGCAAGGCCCCGCCCCCGACGGCGGAGACTGGACAGGCCCCAAAGTAGCTCGCTGGATTGCTGAAAAGACTGGTAGCGCTCATGTTTGGCCCCAACGCGGCTGGGATTATCTCAAGCGGTTGGGTGTTGATTGGCGGCGCCGCCGCAGAAAGTAGATAGTTCGCAATATTTTAGAGGGGTCGATCGCCATTGGGTGCGATCGCTCCCTTTATTTTGGCAGTTGTTAGTTGTCAGTTGGCAGTTGGCAGTTGTCAGTTGTCAGTTGTCAGTATTCGTAGGGTGTGGATCCATGAAAAATCCCTAAATTAAATCGACAATTTTGTGGCGACGCACCTGATAGTATTTATCAACAAGCTTGCTACCACAAAAATGTTGGGCGGAGTGAAACGGAGGGTTGTTGCCTGGAGTTCCTGACAAGAAAAGGTGCGTCGCTCGATCGATTGTCGCTCTTTGTGGAGGATTGTCGATGTATCCGCACCCTACGGCTGCGGCTAAAATCTAAAATCTAAAATCGTTTGAATCGTGCAATAATAGCTGATTAGATTGAATTTGGTTGTGTTGAGGATGTCGAGTATGCCAGGGTTCAGCCGTTTTTTGTCGATCGCAAACAAGATGGCGGCAGTAGCAGCCAGCATCGGACTGGTTCAGGTGTTAACCATCGCCAGTTCACTTGCTCAATCATCTAATCCGCGTTCCCTAGACGAACTCTACAAAATTCGCGATCGGCTCGTCACCCAACTAGAACAACCCGCCTCACCCTCCCCAGAACCAACCCTGCTCTCTGGCTTAGTTCCCTTCGCCGGCAATTCTCAAGAAAAATTGGTACAGCAGTTGCAAGAGGTGGAAGTTCAAATATTAGTAGAACAGAGATCTAACGACAACTTACAGCAAGCAGTCCGTTTAGCCAACCGAGCCGTAGAAACGGGAGGGAAGTCAAATCAGTCGATCGAATCTTCGCAGCAAACTCAATTTTTGTGGCACCAGGCCCTAAACAACTTACAAGAAGTTCCCCAAAATTCATTTTTAGCTCCCCTCACAGCCTCCAAAGCTCAAGAATACCGGGAAAATTTAACCGTAGCAACCTCTCAAGTCCAGCAAGCAAAATCCGATTTTTTGGCAGAGGTTGCCCGTTCAAGCGGTTTGTCGAATGAAGCGTCGATCGGGATTTGCCACCTTTCTAGAGAGTGCGTCAACCTCCGGGGCGATGTGCCTCCTATCAGCCCGGCCAGCTTAATTAAAGTGCCGATAGCTGTCGCCCTGATGCAAAAACTCGACAAAGAAAAAATCAGTCTGAACCATGAAGTATTCGTCGATCCGGGCAATTTCACCGAAGACTCATCGACGAAGATTTTGTCTAGGCGCAATTACCCGGTACAACTACTGTTAGAAGAAATGATCGATCGCAGCAGCAACATCGCCACCAATCAACTGATCGATTATTTGGGTTCCGATTACATCAATCAATTCTTAGAAAATCGCGGCTACCAAGTCACCCGCGTGAACTTCAAATTAATGGGGGAAAAAACTATGCCCGCCAACCCCGGTTCCGGGCCCAACCGCGTAACTGCTAACGAACTCACCGAAATGATGGTGCAAATTTACAACGGCGAAACACCGGGCGCTAAACTGTTAGTAGAAACTCTCAACCAGCAGTACGATCGCGCTTTGGGATTTGCCGCCTTGAAAGGAAGTAAAGCTCAGTGGTTGGGCGAAAAAACCGGGGAGAATTCCCTGGTGCTAGGCACAACTTTAGCGATGAACATTGACGGCGAAGCCTATGTGATGACTGTGATAGACAGCCGCACCAGTGGCGATCTACAAATCCGCAAGTCTATTGCTAAAATTGCCGATTATATTAGTAATAATCCCAGCTTTTAAAAATGTGAAAACTTGTTAAAAATTTATGTGCCTGAATCCAGGAGATATTCTGTGCGATCGCTACGAAATTATCGAAAAATTGGGGCGGGGAGGGTTTGCGATTACCTATACAGCTAAGGATTTAAAGCAACTAGAAAATTCTCCTTGTGTAGTCAAGGAAATTTTGCCTCCTCAATCTAAAGATTCGCAAGTTTTGCAAGGAGCAAAAGCACTATTTGAAAAAGAAGCTAAAGCCCTGGAGGAACTCTATAAGTGCGAGTGCACTCCTAGGTTCATCGCTTTCCAGAAAATGGAAATTTTTACTTAATTCAAGAATACATCGAAGGAACTCCGCTCAATGAAGAACTCTTTGTCGGAAAGCAGTTAGGCCTTGCTTTTGTTCCCGTCAAGTATCCGACAGCGGCTGCGGCAGGTTTAAAGTGCGATTAACATAATTAGGTACGTTGTTGCGCTTGGGCGCTCTTTCATATAGACAAGAGCGCTGAAGCGCAACAACATACCTTAATAACGTAGATTTATATAATCGCCAAATCAGAAAATGTCCCACACAAAACTCAACGTTTCTGTCAAAGGAAAAGGATTTCCGATTCTCTGCTTGCACGGCCATCCAGGTTCCGGCGATTGTATGTCTGTCTTCACAGAACACCTATCACAGCGGTTTCGGACGATCGCCCCAGACTTGCGCGGATATGGCAACAGTCGCACCTCAAATTCCTTTGAAATGACCGACCACTTGCTTGATTTAGAAGCACTTCTAGACCGATTAGGGGTCGATCGCACTTTAGTCATCGGCTGGTCTTTGGGAGGCATTTTAGCCCTGGAATTAGCCATGAAATATCCCCAGCGAGTCACCGGTTTGATTCTCCTCGCATCCGCCGCCAAACCGCGCGGAAGTCACCCGCCCATTTCTTGGCAAGATAATCTTTACACCGGTTTAGCCGGAATTATTAACTGGGTGGTACCCGGTTGGCAGTGGAATATTGATACTTTTGGCAGGCGATCGCTCTTTCGCTACTTAATCCAGCAGCATACAGCGACCCCTTACCGCTACTTAGCCGCAGCAGGTACTCCCGCCTACCTCCAGACTTCCCACAAGGCGACAAAGGCGTTAAATACCGCTCTCAGAGCCGGATACGATCGCTTACCACAACTCGGCGAGATTCAATGTCCGTGCTTGGTGTTGGCCGGAGAGGGCGATCGACATATCACCTCAGCATCCAGTTTAGAAACAGCCCGCCACCTTCAGGACAGTCAGTGGCAGTGCTATCCCAATACAGCCCACTTATTTCCTTGGGAAATTCCCGATCGGGTAGTCACAGATATCGATCGGTGGATTGAGAGTCACCCCCAAGCAGTTGGCAATTCCGAGTCTTGAGTTTTGAATTTTTAGAAGCAATCAATCATCCAACCGTCTAGAGTTTTGAAGCTATATCGTTGGCGTTGGCATCCGAGTTAAACAGTGCGATCGTCCCAAATGGCGATCGGGATTAGCTTGCAGGGTATAATTCCGATATTGCCGGATTTAAATTGACAACTCAAAACTCAAAACTCAAAATTCCTGCTGCTACTGGCTGCTCAAAACAGGCAACAACCCTCCCTCACCAAACTTTCCCAAATCATCTGCAACCGTCAAAGCAATAGGTTTGCAGCGCTGAATGGAAACACTCAGACCTTCTGCACCTTCATTTTCTATGTCTTCTATATATCCTGCTTTTGCAGATTCCGCCTCTTGAGCCGTCAAGAAGGGGCCAAAATAGTAAATACACCGCGGCGCTGAAGTTTTCACTTCAACCCACCAAGCCAATCCGAAAAAGTTGAGCAAGCTAATCAAGAGTTCTTTCATCTGCTTTTCTTCTAATGTATTTAACGGTGTTTTCAGGGTGCTGCGGGCAACGCCTGCGCTTTTGTTATTTACGCGGCTTTAATGCTACAAAGAAACAATCCAAACCTATTTAAAGTCAATATCTAAATAGATTGGTGTCGATTTCCTGTTTGACAGTAAGGAGAAGGCCCCTTCTACTTTCGCCTGTCCGTAACGGCGGCCGATGTATTATTACTTGTTCGGAGGGTACTACCGCTCAATGTTTTGGCGGCATTCGCATATTTTTGCATCACCGTAGTTGCTTACCTATTGGGAATAACCAAAGTGCTTTATCCTCAGAGTTATCTGTTTGTTATGCAGTTGGGCTCTAATTTGAGTACATATTAGGTGTTTTCTCAGGTGACATTCTACTCGATATTTTGCTAGTGAGGTCTCAGTAGCTAGAGACACCGATAACCAGGCTTTAGCTACTTACATAAATTACTCTGTTGTGCTGTTTTTTTCAACCAATTTGACTATCCGTGGACGTGAAATTTTTTCGGCCCGCGCTGGCGGTAAATTTCGTATAAAGCCATTCCCGTTGCTACCGAGACATTCAGGCTAGGAGTCTTTCCCCTTAAAGGAATTGAAACTAATCCATCACATCCGCGCTGTATCAAAAGGCTCAAACCGTCAGCTTCACCGCCCACAACTAAAACAGTGGGCCCGGAGAAGTTGATTGTCTCTAATGAGTCACCCACGCCTGCTGCTGTGCCGTAAATCCAGAATCCAGCCTCTTTCAATTCTTCCAAGGCCCGGTTAAGATTCACAACCCTTGCCACTGGCAGGCTTTCCAATGCGCCGGCTGACACTTTTCTCACTGCCGAGGTAATCCCAACTGCCCGTCGCTGCGGAATCACCATCCCCTGAGCTCCCAATGCTTCTGCGGTGCGAATAATCGCCCCTAGATTGTGGGGGTCGTTGAGTCCTTCGGCTACCACAATTACGGGATCTGCACAAGCAGCCTTAGCCTGTGCGATCAGTTCACTCAAATCCAGGTATTCGTAAGCTGATACTTGGGCGGCTACGCCTTGGTGGTTTGCCTTGCGCGTGATGTAGTCGAGGCGCAAATCGTCAACTTCGTCGATAATGCTGCCGTTGGCCTTGGCTTCGGTTAGCAAGCTGTGAAAGCGGGGATCGTAGCGCAGGTGCGGGACAACCCAAATTCGGTTCAGGACTTGGTTGCTTTCTAAGGCTGCTTGCACTGCATGGCGGCCGTAAATCATGTCATCTGTGTCTGCGTCTGGCTGCACGACTGTATTTGAGTTCGTGTCTACCGGGCGAGTGTCTCTGTCTTTGTCTCTGTCTCGGAAATGGTTGCCGCGGAATTCCGGCGGGCTACTATCTCTGTCTCTGTTTTTGTCTCTGTCTTTGTAATAATTGCCCCGGGATTCCTGCGGGCTGCTGTCTCTGTTTGTTGCGGGCTGGCTGTGGGCTGCCGTCTCTGTCTCGGAAATTGTTGCGGGCTGGCTGTGGGCTGCCGTCTCTGTCTCGGAAATTGTTGCGGGCTGGCTGCGGGCTGCTGTCTCTGTCTCGGAAATTGTTGCGGGCTGGCCGCGGGCTGCTGTATCCGTCTCCGTCTCTGTCTCTGTCGGGGAAATTATTTCTGCCGGTGGGCGGTTGGCTGTCGGAATCGACTCTCCGTTTGAAAATTGCTCGCACGGGCATTTCTCGGGATTGGGGCGAAAAGGTCGATCGCTTTTGAGGGGCGTCTGTTGGGCGAGTGTCGGGACGGGGCTTGCGTTCAAATCTGGCAGAGGACGGTTGTGAGTCCTGACGGCGGCCTTCGCTGCTCCAGGGCTTGCTGTCGGAATTCGATCGCGAGGAGTTTGGTCTAGTAAATTTTCTCATTTGTTTGTTGTGGTCAACACGATTTTAGATTTTAGATTTGGGATTTAGGATTGAGGGAGCAATCTTAGGGCTTTGAGATTTTAGATGTTAGATTGAGGGAGCAAGGATTTTACTGCTGCTTAACTTGCTAAGGATCGACATATCAATCTTGTTTGTCTTCGCGAGCTTTTTGCTGTTTTAGGCTAACCGTGCCAGAATTATCAATTAATTCCTCACTCTTCCCAAATTTCGGCTAAATACTTTCAGTATCAAGTTCTAAAAATCCCAAAATTTCGGTCAATCTTTCGGGGTCTGTCAGGTACAAATATCCAACCAACGTTTCTAAGCTGGTGGCTTGTTGGTATATTTCTGGATCTGCTCGCTTAGAACGGCCCGATACGGCATTGCGGCCGCGCTTGACAATTGCTAATTCTGTACTGTTCAAGTAAGGAGAGATCGATCGCAAGTGACGCGCTTGAGTTTCTGCTCGTACTTGCCCCACCACCAATTCGTGATAAGCTTGCAATCTTCTCGGTGGCATTAAATACGAACTCCGAATGTAGAGTTCGTAAACTGCATCCCCCAAATATGCCCATGCTGCGGGCGAAATTCTTTCTATTTCTGCGGGTGTCGCCCTCGGAGGATGGATTCGATCTAAACCGAGATCTGTCAGACTCAGCTTTGGGTTGTCATCGGCGATCAGCGACATACTTTTTTAAATAAAACTTCGGCACAGCTTGGCTTTTCTACACTTACTTATTTCGTCTTTTGTCACTTCAGATAATTATAGCTTTCACAGGAGTGTGCTCTGTGAGAAACTGAGATCTTCTACAGACAAGCGAGCTGAAAACTCGCGGCACAACCATAAGAATTTGCTATCCAGCATCGATCGCCGGATAGCGAATTAAACCCACTGTAGCGTCAAGCATCCTTGACGTTTTTTACCGCCTCATCAACCGAAGGCTGCAAAGACAAAAATTTCTCTAAGCGAACCAGTTTAACAGTCTGAGTTACGCGGGGATTTGAGACAATTTGCAATGTCCCTTCCATGGTTTGGGCTTTCTTGACAAGTTGCACAAGTGCGCCCAAGCCTGAACTATCCACAAAATCTATCTGAGACAAGTCCAAAATTACGTGTTTTGGGCCCTCGTCAATACATTTGCTTAGTACCTTCCGAAAAGTGGCCTCAGAAAAAGCGTCCAGCAGGCCAGTCAAGCGAAATAACTGATGGTTATTCTTGACTTCGCGAGTGCCTCTGAGGCTAACGGTCAGGGTCAATGACTCAGGAATGACACCCTCCTAGCTAGGTATGGCTTAAAGTCGAGGCTTCATTATAGGAGTTTTTTGGTATTTTGTCTACAGTTTTTTAGTTATGGGTCATTGGGCATGGGGCATGGGGCATGGGGCATGGGGCATGGGGCATGGGGCATTGGCCAAACAGGTCATTGGCCAAACAGGTCATTGGCCAAACAGGTCATCAGTCATTGGTAATCGGTCATGTTTCCTAATGACTAATGACTATTGACTATTGACCAATGACTAAGCTGGTACTTTCTGATTGTCTCGCATTGACTGGACGAATCGATCGAACAAATAGTCAGCGTCGTGGGGGCCCGGACTGGCTTCTGGGTGGTACTGGACTGAGAACAGGGGTAAGGTTTTGTGCTTCAATCCGGCTACAGTGCGATCGTTCAAGTTGAGGTGAGTAATTTCTACTTCCGGGACTAGGGAATCAGGGTCGATCGCAAAACCGTGATTTTGGCTAGTAATTTCTACCTGCTGAGTTAAACCTGCTGGATGATTCAATCCCCGGTGCCCGAACTTCAGTTTAAAAGTTTCCGCACCCAAGGAAATGCCCAGAATCTGGTGTCCCATGCAAATGCCGAACACAGGTTTGTCCGACTTCAACAAAGCTTTCGCCGTCGCGATCCCTTCCGTTACCGCCGAAGGATCTCCAGGCCCGTTGGACAGAAAAATGCCATCCGGGTTGTACTTGAGAATTGCCTCGGCTGACGTGTCGGCGGGTACAACAATTACCCGACAGCCGTAACTCGCCAAACGACGCAGGATGTTGCGCTTGACCCCAAAGTCTAGGGCTACCACCGTCCACATTTTGCCGTTATCCGGCTTAACTGTCGGACTGAACTCCCATACGGCATCTGTGGCTTCAGACCACTCGTAAACCTCCCGGGTAGTTACTTGCTTCACCAGATTCAGCCCGGCCATGCTGGGGGCGTCTTGGACTTGCTCCAAAAGCTCCGCCTGGTCGAGAATCACGGTCGAAATGCCGCCGTTAATGGCTCCTACGGTGCGAATTTTGCGAGTCAGGGCGCGGGTATCGATGCCGTAAATACCTGGGATGTCGTACTGTTTTAGGTAATCTTGCAGGGATTTTGAACAGCGCCAGTTGCTGGGTCGGCTGCATACGTTACGGGCGATCGCACCTCGGATTTGCGGCCGCGAAGATTCTTCATCTTCGAGGTTTACCCCGGTATTGCCCAATTCTGGATAAGTAAAAGTGACAATTTGACCGCAATAGCTCGGATCGGTCAAAACTTCTTGATAGCCCGTCATTCCCGTGTTGAATACGACCTCGCCGACGACGGTGGCGTCAGCGCCAAAAGACCAGCCGCGGTAAGCAGTACCGTCAGCTAGGACTAGGAGAGCGGGTTGTGCAGTTGAAAGTGACATGGCATCCTTAAATTACAGTCGTTTGGTTTAATTCTTACCACTGCCTGGGATTTGATGCTAGCCGGCAATATACAGATATTATTGGAATTTGTGCCAGCCGAGGCAGAATGTGTTGGTGCCGGAGTCCAGGGCTATCTATGCCAAAAGGCAGTTGTCGTTGTTACGATCGAGCTAAACCGTTTAATCAAATTATGATCGGCCAATCTCCCTTACCTTTATCCTCCAATTCAATCAAGCCTCTGCTGAACCCTCAAAACCTGCGGAAACCTTTACTGGCTTTAACAGCAGTTATTTCTCTGAGCAGCTCAATTTTACTTGACACCGCCGTCTACTCTTCGCGAGCGACAGCTCAAGAGAGCGAGGGATGCTTTATGCGGAACTCCAGCGGTCAAACTGTCAGCTTGAGTCGATCGGTATGCGGTTTTCTCCCTCAAGAATCGACTCCCGCTGCTTCGCCTGCTTCGCCTGCTTCGCCTGCTTCGCCTGATACCAAGTCGGGAGTGTTTCTAGTCAAAATTAAACGCCGAGAAGCTAATATCCCAGTCATAGAAGTCACCTTTAATGGCAAACAAAAGTTTGAGATGATGGTGGATTCGGGAGCCAGCCGCACCGTCATTACACCAGCAATGGCTACCGCTTTGGGGATAGTTCCTAAAGGAACCGTGCAAGCAAAAACTCCGAACGGAGAGGCTACTTTTTCTCTCGGCAGTCTTACTTCAATTGAAGCTGGCGGTTTGGCGATTAATAATATAGTTGTACCCATCTCCCCAGCACTAGAAATTGGGCTGCTCGGTCACGATTTTTTTGGTAATAAAGATGTGACTATTAAGCAAGATGTGATTGAATTTCGCTCGCGCTCATAGAGAGAAGTTCGGCAGCGGATTATGTAACAGATGTAACGCAATACGGTTCACTTAACACTTTTTGTTACCCACAGATTTCCCTCGCATCCCCCTTAAAAAGCAGGGTGCTTTTCTTGTCATCATGGAAATAAGTACGTAGTTGGGCTTCAGCCCTCTTTCAACATACCTGTATAGAGGGCTAAAGCCCAACTACGTACCTTGTACCTTGATTAATCCGTTAAATCCCGCACATCGATCGTTGCCGAACTTATTCCTTCACCGCAAAAACTCCACCAACTGCTGCAACTTCAACCAAGATTCACCACTCGATAAAATCTCCTTGGCCAAAGTAACTCCTGCTGCGTGGGAACCGATCGGAATTACACCTCCCACCTGAAAAGCCAAAGACGCATTCAAAGCTACAACATCCATTTGTGCTGCTGTACCTTTGCCTTGCAACACGTTGCTCAAAATCTCGGCGTTTTCCTCAACATTTCCGCCTTTTAACGAGCCGATCGCACTTGGCGTCAATCCTACCTGTTCCGGATGCAAACTTGTCAGTTCAACCTGGCCGCCCGACAAAACCGCCAAATCCGTCACATCACCCAAACCCGCCTCATCCAACTTTTCTCGGCCGTGAACGACTATCGCCAACTCAGTTCCCAACTCGCCCAAAGCTTGGGCAATAGTTGATACCAGACTGGGATCGAACACCCCGATTACCTGCCCTGTAGGGCGCATAGGATTGACGAGCGGCCCTAAAAGGTTAAAAACAGTCCGCACCTTCAAAGTGCGTCGGAGCGATGCTACAGCCTTAAGTGCGGGATGCCACCCAGGCGCAAATAAAAAGGTGATGCCCGTAGCGTCTACCGCAGCTTTTACCTTGGCAGGATCGGCGCCCAGGTTGACTCCGAGTGCTTCCAACACGTCAGCCGAACCGACTTTGCTGGATGCCGATCGATTTCCGTGTTTGGCGACTCGAACTTTGCCCGCAGCAGCCACAAAGGCTACAGCAGTGGAAATGTTAAATGTGGACGCACCATCGCCGCCTGTGCCGCAAGTATCAATTAATTTGAGATTCGAGATGGGAGATTGGCGATCGACAACGCTCTGGGACTCGCCCGTCAGGGACTGAGACTGCAATACCTGAGCCATTCCTGCTAATTCTGAGGCCGAGATGCCTTTGGCTTGGAGGGCTGCTAAAATGGCTCCTGAAAGCACGGGGGGTATGGCTTCTGCCAGCCATCCCTGCATTAAGTCGGCAGCTTGGACGTGCGAAAGAGATTGTCTGTCTAACAGTTGTTGCAGCAGGGCTGGCCACAGGGGAGAGTCCGCTGTCAAAGTTGAAGCTGCGGATATATCTGGTGTTGTAAGTACGGAAGAATCAGTCATGTAGCGACAATGAATTTTTTGCTGGGGTGGGCTGTTTGATGTCGGGCCTGGGCCGAGTGTCGATCGGGATTTTACCAGAGTTGCTGCCGACATTTGGCGCGCCCTGACCCAAATTTTTGCCAAAATGACAGCAGGGCGAAAAACTGTAACTAGATTGTTAGACAAAGTTGCCCATATGCGCCCGATCGTGGGTAGCTTTTGTCTTCTGTTAGATTTTCCATACTTGCTGCGGTGTCTGATATTGGTCACAATCAGACAGTGCAAGCAAGAAATATATGCCGCGAGCCAAATAAAGGAATGCCATGCTACTCGGATTTAAAACCGAATTAAAACTTAATGCCCGACAGCGAATACTGCTAGCCAAACATTGCGGGGTAGCTCGTCACGCTTGGAATTGGGGACTGTGGTTGACCAAAAACATTCTCGACCACAATCAAGCAAACCCCAACGAAAAACTCAAATTTCCTACAGCTATTGACCTGCACAAACTGTTAGTAGCTATGGTAAAATCAGAGAATGCTTGGTATTACGAGTGCAGCAAATCTACACCGCAGATCGCATTAATAGCATTGCGAGAAGCATGGAAACGGTGTTTTAAAAAGACTGCTGGCGTACCGAAGTTTAAGAAAAAAGGAAGGGGAGATTTTTTCACATTAGAAGGAACAGTCAAAATCAGCGCGAGCAACAAAATCCAAGTTCCTGTAATTGGCGTCATTAAAACTTATGAAAAGTTACCGCAAGTATTGACTAAATCTTGCACGATATCCCGGATTGCCGACAGGTGGTTTATCAGTTTCAGGTTTGATGTAGAACAACAAGAATCATGCCAAACAAATATTGTAGGAGTTGACCTCGGTATTAAAGCATTGGCTACTCTCTCAACAGGTGAAGTAGTTATAGGTGCTAAATCTTACAAAAAATACGCAGCAAAACTCTCAAGGATGCAATGGTTTAGTCGCCATAAAGTCATCGGTTCGAGTAATGGTCAAAAAGCACAGAACGAGATAGCAAGATTGCATAGAAAGATAGCTAACATCCGTAAAGATACATTACACAAACTAACGACATTACTTGCCAAAAACCACGGTGTAATAGTTATAGAGGATTTGAATGTATCCGGGATGATGGCTAATCATAAACTGGCTGCATCAGTTGCTGATATGGGTTTCTTTGAGTTCCGCCGCCAGTTAACCTAGAGCGTGCAAGTTGTACGGTTCAAAGTTGGTAATAGTTGACCGTTGGTTCCCAAGCTCAAAAACCTGTTCTAATTGTGGAACCAAAAAAGAAACACTCTCTCTGTGTGAGCGAATGTTTGAATGCAGCCATTGTGGTTTTAAGATTGACCGCGACTTAAATGCGGCAATCAATTTGTCAAAAACCGTCAGTTAGGCGGGGTTAGCCTGTGGACTGGACAAGTGCCGACACTACCAGGATGAAGCAGGAAGTAAACGAAGCCCCGAGGCATCCAACATTGCCTAATTTTGGGTCGCTTTGGGTAGGATTTATGTAACGGCTACAGAATTTATTCCACGAAACTAGCCCAATATGAATTTTTTGATACAACAATGCTCCCTCGGATTGTGACAATTTTAGATAGGGGCCTCATCTACTAAAGAGCGATCGACCGTCAGCTATATAATCTGCCAGCAAAAATCAATGGTAACTGGCACCATTGGTGGCAGCATTCAGCTAGAGTGGCGGATTGCTTGCAGCAAGTTTGCCAGCCGATGGGGCGATCGTCTAAAAAATCAGCAGTTGGTACTGTACTTTGGAGCGATCGTTGTCAAAGTCACTGCCGAAACAGGAAAAAACAGTTTACAGCTAATTTCAGCCTGTACAATTATTCCTCATTTATTCAGGAAGCTTTTAACAGACGAGTTTGGATCGAACGATCGCAACTTTCAGCAGATTGATTGGCAAATCCGATTTTGACAGTCATTTGTAGCTCAAAATAAAATAAACCCGACTGGTTAAACTTTCGTAACTCTACTAACAACTAACGGCGCAGTAGATGAAGTCAATAAATACAGCAGTGTCCGGAGAATCTCAGACTCTAGCCGTTCTCGATCGGATCCAATACACATATTCTGTAGGGACACAACACAGCGTTGTGTCCTGATATGTGTTGCAAGCAATTAAGGCTTGACAACAACGATCGCACGGCTCGGCGGTGGATTTATCGACTTGGCGATCCAGCATCTATACTACTAACAGACACTCAACAATATTGAATCTTTCACAAAAACACACCAGGGTATTCAAAAATGGCACACCAAAAATTAGCAAACAAAACGAACGACTGTAAATTAGAAAATAAAACGATAGAATGCCTGAATATAGAGGAGGCACTGCACCAAATGGAAGCAAAATATCAGAGTATGTTTGAAAATGCTGTTTCCGGCATTTTCCAAACAACCCATGACGGTCGCTACATCAGCGCTAACCCAGCTTTGGCTCGCATCTACGGATATAATTCTGCCGAAGAATTGATGGACAGTCTGACTAATATTAGCGATCAGCTTTACGTCAATCCCGATCGCCGCAATGATTTTATTTCTGCTTTGCAAGCAAAAGGCATCGTGTCAGATTTTGAGTCGCAGATTTATCGCAGAGATGGAACAGTAATTTGGATCGCGGAAAATGCCCGCGCAGTCCGCAACCCAGGCGGTCAATTGCTCTACTACGAAGGTTTTGTCGAAGATATTACCCAGCGCAAAAATGCCGAATCTAGGCTTAGAGAAAGTGAAGAACGCCTGCGAATGGTAATAGAAGGTGTTAAAGATTATGCTATATTCATGCTAGATACTAAGGGGTATGTAGCAAGCTGGAATTCGGGAGCCAAAAGAATTTTAGGGTATGAATCTAGCGAAATAGTTGGGAAAAATTCTGAATGCTTTTATACGCCTGAAGATATTGCAATTGGCAAACCCCAAGAAAAATTAATCACAGCTAGCGAAAGAGGTAGATATCAAAGTGAAGGCTACCGGTTCCGCCAAAATGGCTCCCGATTTTGGGCGAAGATTATTGTGACTCCTTTGCGGGATGAAAGCGGAGAGTTGCAGGGCTTTTCTCAAGTAATGCAGGACATTACTAACCAAAAGCGGGCTGGAGAAGAAAGAATGCAGTTGATTGCTTCTTTGCAAGCTTCAGAAAAAAAGTTTCGCACTCTGTACGAATCGACGACAGATGCGGTAATGCTGCTAGACGAAAAGAGTTTTTTAGATTGCAATCCGGCTACTTTAACTTTATTTGGATGCAGCAGTGAATCGGAGTTTTGTGGCAAGCATCCTTCGGAATTTAGCCCGCGGCTGCAACCGAACGGGCAAGATTCTATGAGTCTTTCTCTAGAGCGAATTAATACGGCTATGGAAACAGGAAATAGTCGTTTTGACTGGGTACACTGCCGTTTGGACGGTTCAGAGTTTCCGGCGGAAGTGCTGTTAACTTCTATGGATATCGGCGGCAAAATGCGGCTGCAAGCCGTGGTGCGCGATATCACTTATCGGGTGGAGGCAGAGGTTGCTCTGAAGCAGGCTAACGAGGTATTGGAATGCCGGGTTAAAGAGCGGACAAGTCAGTTGGAAGAAGCTATTAAAAGGTTGAGTTTGTCGGAGGAAAAGTTTTCTAAGGCTTTTCGATCGAGTCCAGATCCAATGACTATTACTACTTTTGCTGAGGGTCGTTTTATAGAAGCTAATGATAGTTTTTTATCGATAACTGGTTACAGTTTAGAAGAAATGACCTGCAATACAGTAGCGGGATTAAATATTTGGGTAAAGCCTCAAAACAGACTTGATTTTAGGCAATTGCTGCAAGTACAGGGTGTTGTTCGCAACGCCGAATGCGAATTTCGGGTGAAGTCGGGATCGGTGGTGGTGTGTTTGGTGTCAGCCGAATTGATTCATTTGGAGGGGGAACTCTGCGTGCTCGTGGTGATGACAGATATTACCGATCGCAAACACGCAGAAGAAGCCCTGCGGGAAAGCCAGCGCGCCTTGTCCACCCTAATGAGCAATTTGCCGGGGATGGCCTACCGCTTTCGCAACGATGCCGATCGCAGTATGGAGTTTGTCAGCGAAGGCTGCTATCAATTATCCGGCTATTCTCCCGAAGAATTTATCGGCACCCCGCAAGTTTCTCTATCGGAATTGACTCACCCGGACGATCGCGAAATCTTCTGTAATGCCGTAGAAATTGCCCTGCGAGAAAATCGACCATATCAGTTAAATTACCGCATAACTTCTAAAAACGGGGAATTAAAATGGGTTTGGGAGCAAGGTTTGGGAGTATATTCCGACTCAGGCGAATTGCTCGCTTTGGAAGGGTTAATTACTGATATTTCCGAACAAAAACGCAGCGAGGAAGCTTTGCTGCGATCGCAAACCGAGTTAACCCAGCAAAAACTTCAGCTCGAACATACTTTACAGGAATTGCAGCAAACTCAAGCAGTATTAATTCACACCGAGAAAATGTCTACCCTCGGTCAAATGGTAGCCGGTGTTGCTCACGAAATTAACAATCCCGTTAGTAGCGTCTGCGGCAATCTCGTCCACATAGGTCACTATACCGAAGATTTGCTGAATTTAATCGATATGTACCAGCAGCACTGCCCACAGCCACCGGCATCAATTCAACAGAAAATTGAGGATATCGAGCTAGATTTTCTCTTAGAAGATTTGCCAAAAGCTATCTCTTCGATGCAGATTGGAGCCGATCGCATTCGGGAAATTGTGCGATCGCTCAGAAATTTCTCTCGCAAAGACGATTCTCAAATGAC
This sequence comes from Microcoleus sp. PH2017_08_TRC_O_A, assembly GCF_020738665.1. NCBI lineage: Bacteria > Bacillati > Cyanobacteriota > Cyanophyceae > Oscillatoriales > Microcoleaceae > Microcoleus > Microcoleus sp. PH2017_08_TRC_O_A. The sequence continues at coordinate 15,493 of NZ_JAEQCE010000013.1, read as the reverse complement.
CAAGGTTAATCTACACGAAGGCATTGAAGGAACGCTGCTAATCCTGCAAAGCCGCCTGAAAGCCCGAGGCAACTATCCCGAAATTGCCGTAATTAAAGAATATGGCAACTTGCCTTTAGTTGAGTGCTATTCCGGTAAAATCAATCAGGTGTTTATGAATTTGATCGGAAATGCGATCGACGCGATCGAGGAATACAACGCAGGGCGATCGGTTCTCGAAGCCAAAGCTAACCGCAGCAAGATTAAAATTAAGACGGAAGTCCAAAACTCCAATGCTGTAATTCGGGTTTCTGACAACGGCCCCGGTATGCCCGAAAAAGTTTGCCAGCAATTATTCGAGGCCTTTTTTACCACCAAACCCGCAGGCAAAGGCACCGGTTTGGGCCTGTCCATTTCCTACAGAGTCCTCCAAGAGCACGGCGGGATGCTGACTTGCGTGTCTGCACCAGGGCAAGGAGCCGAATTTATCATCGAAATGCCGATCGAGCAAATTAGTCAGTAGTCAGTAGTCGAACGCTATTAGTGCGAGCGTCCCCGCTCGCGAACGCTATTAGTGCGAGCGTCCCCGCTCGCGAACGCTATTAGTGCGAGCGTCCCCGCTCGCGAACGTTATTAGTGCGAGCGTCCCCGCTCGCGAACGTTATTAGTTATTGATTATTGCGAGATATTCAAAAATAACAAATAACAACTGCCAACTGTCAACTGTCAACTGTCAACTGTCAACTGTCAACTAACTACTGACACCTAGCCAAATAAATTCGAGCCACCCTATCCCCCGGATTTTGCCGCAAACAATCAGCAAATAACCCCGCCGCTTCAGTAAAATTATAGATATTGTACAAAGACAAAGCCTCAGTAAACACTGGCAAAGTAGCCAACTTCCCCGCTTTAACGAACGGCAAATCTGCATCAAAAACCTCATAAACAGTAACCCATGCAGACTTCCCCTTAACCTGAACCTTATCAATCACGCGAATCCCATAATCAGCAGGATTTCTCAAGCCATCGACAGTCTGCTGAGTAATTAACAGCGGCACCTCGTAATTCTTCGTCAAACTTTCAATCCGAGCAGCCAAATTAACCGCATCGCCAATCACAGTACCGTCCATCCGATTGCGTCCGCCAACAGTACCCAGCATCAAAGAACCAGTATTAATTCCCACCCCAATCTGGATCGGCACATCGCCCATAGAAACGCGATATTGATTGTATTCAGCAAGAGTATGCAGCATCTCAATCCCCGCTTTCACAGCATTGTCAGCGCCCTCGCTAAACAAAGCCATAATTGCATCGCCAATATATTTATCAATAAACCCATGATTTTCCACAATCAGCGGTTCCATATAACTCAAATATGAATTTATAAATTTAAAATTATCTTGCGGTGTCATCTGTTCCGAAATCGTTGTGAAATCGCGAATGTCAGAAAACAAAATCGACATTTCCAACTCTACCGCATCTCCCAATTTAACATCAACAATACTGTCATATCCCAAAAAAGATAAAAACTGATTTGGTACAAAGCGACTTGTCGCCTCAGTGATTTTTACTTCTGTATCTAGCGCCAGTTCCAGATTACTATTAACTTGAAAAAGTTCTGTAATCAGATTTTTGCGCTCGGCTTCAGCTTTTTTGCGATCGGTAATATCTAGAATGGTATTAATAGCATAAGTAATTTTTCCGGTGCGATCGTAGATAGGAGTTGCCGAAATTTCTAAGGGAATAATTTTGTCGCCGTTGTGGACTTCTACATCGTCAGCAGCGGCATTTTCTCCTCTCAACGCCCGCACAACTGGCAAGTCTTCAGGAGGATATTCTCGATCGGTGCCTGCTCGATAAGTTTGATAAACCTCTGACAATTGTTCTGAATTTATATCCGGCACCACTCCCTTACCAAATATCTCTTTGGCTTTATGATTGATATAGTAAACTTTGCCCTCAGCATCCAGCACCCCCACACCAATTGGCATTGCTTCCAAAAACTGTGTCAAGCGATTTTCGTTTTCATTGAGTTGGGCAATCAGTAATGCTTGGTCAAAGTTTAACTTTGCCAACTCGCTATTCATTTGCTGGAGTTGGGCATTTTGTTCCGCCAACAGTTTGTTTTGATGGTAACTATTGACAGCTTCTTTTACCGTCAAACTCAGGTCTTCTTGCTGCCAGGGCTTGGCGATATAACGATATAAATTTGCATTTTTGATAGCATTTCCTACCGCTTCAATATCTGCTTGTCCTGTGAGCATGATTTTCAGAGTTTTGGGTGAAATGATATGAACTCGCCTTAACAGCTCATCTCCATTCATTTCAGGCATAATATGGTCGGAAATAATTAACGGGACTTCATAGCCATCGTCTAGCAATTCCATGATTAATTCTAATGCTTCTTCCCCACCTTCAGCAATTTCGATGATATAATCATTACTGATTGCCTCTTGAAGTTCTGCTTTCAGACTTCGGAGTACAGTTTTCTCATCATCAACACAGACAATTACTTGTAGAGCCATAATTGAGACCGACCGGATTTAATAGTTTTCAACAACTCGGCTATAGTTGCGCTAAACCAGATTTAATCGTTTCCAACAGTTCGGCTTCCGACCAAGGTTTAGACAAACAGCAATGGAGATTCGCTTCGTTCTTAGCTCGGTTAATCGCTGCTTCGTCAGCTTGACCAGTTAGCATAATTTTAATAACTTTGGGGAATTTTTTGTGAATCCGAATCAGCAGCTCATCTCCTTTAATTCCCGGCATTAGCCAATCAGAAATAATCAAAATAATACTTATATCTTCCTCATTAAGTTCTTCGATTAACTCTAGAGCTTCATCCGCATCTTCCGCTCCTTCATAGAGGTAATCACTACCGAATGCTCTTGACAGTTGCGTCCTCAGACTATTTAACACAATTCTCTCATCATCAACACACAAAATAACTGGCTTAGACATTATTTTTTATCCTCTATGATTAGCGATATAACTCTGTTGGTAGGGTGAGAACTGCACACCTTACCGCTACTAATAGTCTTGCAAACCAGCTTATGCTTCAGTCCTGATATTGGTACATTTCATAATTATACTCTAACGTTCGGCAGAAAAACATTAAATGTAGTTTCACCTGGAATTGATTCTACCTCAATCCTTCCTTGATGTTTTTCCACAATCTTCTTCACAATGTCCAGTCCCAATCCGCTGCCTTCTCCTGCGGGTTTAGTAGTAAAAAATGGCTCGAATATTTTCGCCTCGATCTCTTCAGGGATGCCTTTGCCACTGTCAGTAACGCTAATCTTTACCTGATCGGATTGCTCCGTCAATCCAATAGTTAATGTGCCACGATTATCCATTGCTTGCAAAGCATTGTGAACGAGATTTGTCCACACTTGATTTAGTTCATCTGGATAGCATAGTATCGGCGGTATTTCGGTATAGTTTCTGACTACCTCAACTCCTTGTTTGAGTAAATTTTGATAGAGAGTTAAGATGGTTTCGATCCCTTCAGCAATGCTGGCTGTTGTCTTAGTGCCTGCCTGTTCGTAACGGGCATAGGTTTTTAAGGCAAACACAACTTTTGATGCTCGATCTGTAGCTGTATTGATAGTAGCGATGCCTCTTTTTAATTCAGACAGTTTGTAGGCGGTTCCTAGGATGTGCAAACTATCCGGTTTTTGGAGTAGCAGGAGACAAGTTTCGATACGATCGTAGATCCCCATCACAACTAATAGATCTGCAACAATATCGGCATTCTCAATCTCTAATTCTTGCAGTTCGCTTCTTAAAGCTCTCTTCAATTTGCGTTCTTCTTTGGTTGATAGTATTGATTCTTGTTGGAGAGATCGCTGAAGTAATTCTGAGAATTTTTGCCCTTCTTCTGGAGAGAAAGATTGAAAAAGTGCTGGCAAATGTTCCAGAGTTTGATCCAAGAACTTAGACACATTTCCCGCTGAAGAACGAATTGCACCCAAGGGTGTGTTAACTTCGTGAGCAACTCCCGCCACAAGTTGTCCTAAAGCTGCCATTTTTTCTGATTGAATCAGCTCTTCTTGGGTGGTTTCGAGCTGTTGGAGAGTATCGCTTAGTTCTTGATTTTTCTGGTACAAAGCTGCTTCAGCCTGCTTGCGATCGCCAATTTCTCGCCACACCGTATGCAGAATTTCCTTACCATCTACAGGAATTACAGTCAGCAATACTTCCACCCAAAAGTCTTCTCCGTCGCTGCGCCGGTGCATCCATTCAAAGCGATAGCTACCTCGCGAAAAAGCAATGGCTGTGATTTCCTGGGCTTTTTCAAAAGAGTTTCTACCGTCTGGTTGAATCTCCGGAGAAAGTTGAGCCGGCGGCAAGGAAAGAAGCTGTTTTTTGTCATTGCAACGCATCATTTTGACCGTGGCGGGGTTGCAGTCGATAAAAACATCTCCATCTAAAAGCAAAATTGCATCGGCGGATTGCTCGTAAAGTTGTCGAAAACGAGCTTCTGACTGCTGGAGTTCTTGGGTGCGTTCTTCTACTTTTGCTTCTAAATTGGCATAGAGTTGGGCATTTTCGATCGAGATGGCAGCTTGAGAAGACAATAATTGTAGAACTGCTAATCGATCGAGAGTAAATGCACCCACTGTCAGGTTATTTTCTAGGTAAAGGATACCGATCGCCTTTCCTTGATGTTGAATAGGCAAACACAATACTGATTTTGGTTTGTGCTGACTTATGTATGGATCGTTAATATTTTTAATGGGAGATTCTGGTTGGTTGATTTCCTCGAACAAGTCGTTAAAAATGACATATTCTTGAGTCCTAAAAACATAGTTGATGACGCTTCGAGGTAACTTATCGCTAGTTTCAATAGGAATTGACTCCAGAACTTTTATTTCTGCAACACCGCTAATTCCGGTAGCTTCAATTACTAAATTACCTGCTTTTTGCAAAATAAAATTGCCTGTTTCTGCTCCGGCATTTTCCATCACTACTTGCATTAAAATTGACAGCAATTTGTCAAGCTGAATTTCTCCTGAAAGTGTTTGAGATGCTTTCATGATTGTCCCGAAGTCCAGGATTTCTGAAACACTGGAACTCGTGGATGAGATAGTTCCAGACTTCATTAGCACAATTGTTTCGTCTGTATGAATGCTCTTTTTCTGGTTCAGGATTGGGGCGAGCAATTGGGGATACCGTTTTTCTAGATCCTCAACCTTTGCCTTTGCACCCCAACGCGCATAAGCGTAGTAGGCGTCGGTTAAGTAAACTGTGCCAACTTTATCTTTACCCCAAGCGAGATAGAATTTAGCCGCGAGTTCCTGGGCTAGTGCTTCTTCGTTGAGATAACCGTTTTCTTTGGCGAGGGAAATGGCGCGATCGTACAATTCGATCGCCTCTAATTTTTCCTCTAAAACTCGATGCCGTTCTGCCTCTACTAGATAAAATTTATGTAGATAATTCATCGGGGCATGATTCGCCCATTTTTGCATTTTCTCCTGATTGGCGATTACAGTTTCGAGGATTTGTTGTTGTTCCGAAATCTCTCGATCGGGATACACCGCCAACTTAGACAGAGAATCATAGGTATAAAAAATCGGTACTAATATCGAAGCTACTCCTGCATCTAAATACTCTTCTGCTCCGGCAGAATGCTCAATGGCTTGGTGGTAGTCACAAAAAAGATAACAAAGGATTAACTTATTTAAGAAAAAATAGTAACACGCTATTCTGTAATTATTGGCAATATGAATCGGTAACATTTTTGCTTCATCACAAGCTGAACCGATTAAAAAGCAAGGATTATCCGTCCTTTCCAGTAAGTTTAATACAACTTGATGGTAAATTTGATGCAATTGAAGAATGCTATCCTGATTCATCTTGTCGATCGCATCACCGTAAGTTTCCATCTCTAGTTTCACGCTTGATAGCTCGACCGATCCACTAAAGAATAAATGGTAGCAATACCTGTGGGCAGAATAGCAAGCGTGTTCTAAATCTCCTGTCTCTAAACCGCTAAAGTAAGAAGCTAGAAAAGGTTTTAAGGTCTCTGTAATATGCTGTTTCCAATGCTTGATAAAGCAAGCTTCTACAAACAGCGTCATAGATTTGAAAGGCTTAGTATCGAGTTTTTCGAGTAGATTTAGTGCAAGTTGTCCAAATTGATAGCCCGATTCTAACTCCCCCATGACTCCGCAGAGAATGAGTCCATAATTAGCATAGGCATGAGTATGAGTTGGTGCATTACCATATTTAAGGGCTAATTGAATTTGTTTAAAAGTAATGAGAGGTAGCAAAACTGGAGTGACCATGTAAGCAGAAGGACAGAGTTGTAACAGCATCTGAGTTGCTGCCAGTTTTTGCGGGTCACTCATGTCAGGTAAATCAATTAAGTCATGAATCGGTTTTTCTTGTAAAGCCAATTGCGTCTTTTCAAAAGCCAAGGGAATTTCTGTCAGTTCTGGATCTTTAGGTAGATCTATCCCCAAGAGTTTGAGAATGTCTAACCCAAAATTCAAAGATTGTTTGAGTTGGTTCTGCGCTTTCAAAGCTTGAATTTTAACTTGATAAGTTTTGATTTGATCTAAGAGCGTATTTGCCTTTTCCAGGACTATTTCTGCCAATGGCTCCATTTGCTCAAAATCACCATTCAGATACATCGCCTCTGTGGCTTCTTCGTAAAGTGCTAAACTCAGGTTGTAATGATTCTGCCAACACTCAACATCCAGGAGTTCTATGCCTAAAGTTAAATATTTTTCAGCAGCCGCGTAAGCCGTGGAAGATTTAGCTTTACGTCCAGCTATTAAATTTAATTGAGCAAGCTCATCTCGTTTGATTCGATCGGTAATTAACTCCACCCCGATATTTAATTGGTTGACAATATCAAAAATCTTCTCTTCTTGTTCTGCTTCTGGCGTATTCCTCAACAACAATTGTCCGATTTCGAGGTGGGTGGACTGTTTCTGGGATTCGGGAATCAGAGAATATGCCGCTTGCTGCACTCGATCGTGCAAAAATCTGTAGGGAACCGATAACTCCGATCCTTGAAGAATTTCAATTGATTCAGATTTCTGAAAAAATTTATATACTTCACTGGTGGGAATAATTAATCCTTCTTGCAGTGCTAGCCACAAATCGGCTGCTGTTTCCGACTCGGATTTTTTGGAGACAATTGCTAGCGTTGCTAAGTCAAATTGATTACCTACACAAGCTGCAAGTTTTAAAGCTTGCTGAGTATTTTCAGGCAATTTCTGCAACTGAATTGCCATAAACTCGACGACATCATCAGTCCAAGAAAGCGCCCTCAATTTGGCAATGTCGCACTGCCACCCCCCCCTTGCCCCGGGGGTGAAATCAAATGATATAAATCCATCGCTGTGCAAAAATTGCAGAAATTTAGTTGCAAAAAAGGGATTGCCTTTGGTTTTGGCAAAAATCAATTCCGTCAAAGGCATTGCTCTTTCTATTGGACAAGAAAAAGTATCCGCAATTAGGCAATTTAGGGAAGTTAGGTTGAGAGGTGCTAAGGTAATTTGATTGACTTTCAGGACGGGTGGATCGATATCCTGCTTTTCTAGAGAAGATGCTGACGAATTAGCCTCTACTTTCCTAATCTCACCCAATGTCAACATTAGCGGGTGAGCCGGAAATACTTCGTTGTCTCGATATGCTCCCATTAACAACAGATAGCGGGTATCTGTTTCGCTCATCAACAATTGCATCAATTTCAAAGAAGCTGAGTCTGCCCACTGCAAATCATCCAAGAAAATTACTAAAGGATGTTCTTTGGTGGCGAATACTCGGATAAACTTGCCAAATAGCAAATTAAAACGATTTTGAGCTGCGACTCCTTCTAGTTTGAGGACTTCTGGCTGCTTACCAATTAGGTGTTCTAATTCTGGGATGACATCGATAATAACTTGACTGTTTTCACCCAAAACCCCTAATATCTTGACTCGCCATTTCTGCACCTCGCCAGCACTTTCGGTGAGTAATTGTCTGATTAAATTCTGGAATGCCTGCACCCAGGAAGAGAAGGGAATATCCCGCTTAAATTGATCGAATTTTCCTTTGATGAAGTAACCCCGTTGGCGGACAATGGGTTTGTGAACTTCATTGACAACGGCGGTTTTTCCAATGCCGGAAAATCCCGCTACTAACATGATTTCGATATTGCCTTCGCTGATGCGATCGAAGGCTGCTAATAGGGCTTTAACTTCAGTTTCTCTACCGTAGAGTTTTTCGGGAATGACGAAGCGATCGCAAATATCCCGATTTGCCAATACAAACTCGCTAATAGTCCCATTTTCTTGCCATTGCTGCGAGCATTTTTCTAAGTCGTAGCGCAGCCCAGCAGCACTTTGATAGCGTGATTCTGGAGTTTTTGCCATCAGTTTCATGATGATATTATTCACCATCACTGAGATAGCTGGAACCAGATTGATTGGCTCAGTTGGCATTCTGGCAATATGACAGTGGACTAACTCCATTGGATCGTTAGAGTCAAAGGGCAATTTCCCTGTTAGTATTTGGTAAAATGTAACTCCCAACGAGTAAAAGTCGGTACGGTAGTCGATACCCCGATTCATGCGTCCCGTTTGTTCTGGGGACATATAAGCTAGGGTTCCTTCTAAGACGTTTGGATTTTGGATTTCCTGGTTTTCTCTGGGTAGAAGTGAGGAAATGCTGAAGTCAATTAATTTAACTTCTTTAGTTTCCGGGTTAATGATGATATTCTGGGGCTTGATGTCTTTGTGAATAATTCGGTTGTGATATAGTCCTTCTATGGTTTTGACAATCTGAATTGCGATCGGCAAAAATTCATTTAGCGGTAGAGGCGAACTCTGGAGGGAGGAAATGTCAGATTTACTGGATTTGATATTCTCCAATTGCTCTGAATTAACAGTATACTCAGCGAGGGAAATACCTCCAATATCCTCGGTAATCAGAGCAAAAGCATTCTGATAGTTTAAGAGTGCAATGGGTTTGAGAATTCCCGGAAGGTCAAGATTTTTGGTGATCGTGTACTGATTCCGAAACTGTATGAGTTCGCTAAAAGTGGGATATTCACTCCATAACAGTTTGATAATTACTTTTTGGTTTGACTCAGAAACTCCTCGATAAACCTGGGTTCTAGAGCCATTATAGATTTGCTCGGTGAGGTGATAGCCGGGAATTTTTAACATATTATCAGTCATGGTGAAGAGGTTAAATCAATATTCTGTAGATGCTATCGGAGGCTGAAAATGATAAAGCGGTAAGGTGCATATTGCACATCTTACAGAGTAGAGTTTATGCGCCCAGAACAATTAATCCAAAATTCTTGGCTGTTCAAATTTTAGATGCTCTGGCTGAAATTAATTAGGTTTTTTAGTGCTATTTAACTATTTTCGACAGGGACTAAATGACACCCGGTGAAAGACAGACACACCACAACGTTCCAAAGCTAACTTATGTTTAGCAGTACCATATCCTTTGTTGTTTGTCAAGTCATATTCAGGATACTTGACGGCCATCCGCAGGATTAATTCGTCGCGCCAAACTTTGGCGACAATACTAGCAGCGGCAATCTGAATCGATCGCGAATCACCTTTAATCATCGTCTCTTGGTCGATCGACAAATTGGGTATTCTTTGATTGCCGTCAACCAAACACAAATCTGGGGCGACATTTAATTTCAAAATCGCCCGTTTCATTGCCAACAAAGAAGCCTGCAAAATATTCAGGCGATCGATCTCCCGCACCGAAGCCACACCAATTTGACAGTCAACCGCCACAGCCCTGATTTTGACTGCTAACCGACTCCGGGCTGCGGCACTCAACTGTTTGCTGTCGCGCACTCCGCAACTTACTAATTCTTCGAGAACTTCGTCGGGCAAAATGCAGGCGGCTGCCACCACTGGCCCGAACAAAGCTCCTCTTCCTACTTCATCTACACCTGCAATTATCCGAGGGAAAGAGGGGGAGGGGGAAAGGGGGAGAGGGGGAGAGGGAGAGGGGGAGATTGGGAGATGGAAAGATGGGAAGAGAGTAAAAATTTCTACTTCTTCTTTGTTCCTTTTTCTTTGTTCCTTCTTCCTTCTTCCCTCTTCCTTCTTCTTTGTTCCTTCTTCCTTCTTCCCTTTTCCTTCTTCCTTCATAATCACTCATCCAAAACAGCAGAGGAGCGGCGACGGCGGCGGCGGTTGATCGCAGGTTCCTCGGGTTCGCTCGATTCGATCGCCTCGTGGGATTCGATCGGCTCATAGGATTCGATCGGCTCATAGGATTCGATCGGCTCATAGGATTCGATCGACTCATATAGCTTATTCGGCTGATTCGAGAAAGCCATCACATCGTCGGCTTCCTCCATCGGCTCAAAATCATCGATTTCGTCGATCGAACTTGCGCCGTAAATTTCAGCCTCATCATCAGCATCATCGTCATCGTCATCCTCAGCAAATACCGGCAGGGCAACCGACATTTCTGAATAATAATTTTGTTCCTCAACATGGGGTGCTGGCGCAGGCGCTTCAAATTCAAATTCGAGCTGCTCAAAAGGCGGCTTATTCGGCCCAGCTCCGGGGAGTGTCACCGAAACGATCGCATTTTTAGGATTTTTGACGCTGCGATCGGTTAGCACCAAAGGAGAAACCCCCATCAGAGCATAAACATCCTGCTCTTCTGGCGTCATTTCCACCGAAATCACCTCCGGAGGCTCCACCATCGGCTTCAGCAGCTCAGACTTAGTTGGCCGCACGCGATCGAATTCCTCGCGCCTGCCAACAGCAGCCATATTCACCAGCCCGAAGCCCTCAGAAGCTGCCCGGATGCCGGGGGGAGTCACCACCAGATACTCAGAGCGGGTATCTGCGACGGGCGCACTCGAAGTATTCGGCAGCCGCAACTTGCTACGTACCGGTTCCTCTTCCACCGGGACGACGGCAAAAGGCTCTTCACCAATCCGGCGGCGCCGCCGCCGTCTGGTTCCGTTGCCCAAATCCTGATAGCTGGGATGGTTGAGCAAGTCCAAAGCTGAGGCGTTGCCGCCAGTCTCAACAAAATCCAAACTTTCGCTCTGAGGTTCCCAAGCAGCCCGAGCGAGTTCGGGGGAACGTTCTTCTCGCACTGGTGCAGCAGTTGCAGCAGCTACAGGCGCCAAGCTGCGGCGTTCCAATCCTTCTGGCAAGTTCAACATCACCCGGTTGGAGGAAGTCACAGTGCGATCGGCTGCTTCCCGCACCGCTGCGCCGAAGTCCTCTTCGCCCGGGAGTTGTACCAGATGACCCAACCCACTGCAAGTAGGGCAACTGTGGCCGAATAACTCGTAAATATTTTGACCTTGGCGTTTGCGGGTGAGTTCTACCAGTCCTAATTCGGACAGTTGAGCGATTTGGGGTCGAGATTTGTCAGCTTTGAGAGCTTTATTGAAATGTTCCAGCACCTGCAACTGATCGCGGCGGGATTCCATGTCAATAAAGTCAACAATAATCACCCCGGCAATATTCCGCAGTCGCAGTTGTCTGGCAATTTCCGTTGCTGCTTCGCAATTTGTCCAGAGTACAGTTTCGCGAGCCGTTGCCGATCGAGTAAACGAGCCAGAGTTGACATCAATTACCGTCAGCGCTTCTGTCGGCTCGATAATCACATAACCGCCAGAAGGTAAATCTACCCTTGGTCTGAGAGCTTCTCGAATCGCAGCGTTGACGCGGAAAAATTCTAAAATCGAGGCGCGCTCTCGGTGGTGGTCGATCAAAACTCCCGCAGGAAGTTTACCGCCGTTCCAGCTCATCAACTGCTGCTTCACCCGCTTAATCCCATTTTGCGAGTCCACGACAATCCGGTTCACGTCACCGCTGAACATATCCCGCAATACCCGCTGGATAAAATCGTCATCGCGGTTGAGCAGTGCCGGCGCCCGGGTAGAACCGCCTTCAAGTTGAACAGCTTCCCACTGCTTTTGCAGCACTTCCAAATCTTCCATGATGGCTTCTTCGGTCATGCCTTCGGCTTCGGTTCTTACCAGCAGCCCCATCCCGGCCGGTTTCACCAAAATAGCCAGGGCTCTGAGGCGGTTGCGCTCGGCTTCCGACTTGATTCTCCGGGACAGATTGACTCCCCTGCCGTAGGGCATCAGTACCAAATAACGCCCGGGCAGGGTAATGTTGCCTGTCAGCCGGGGGCCTTTGCTGCCCGTCGGTTCTTTCATCACCTGTACCAGCACTTTTTGCTGGGGGGTGAGGAGTTCTGTAATTGCTCCTGCCGATCGCTTGAGCCGCAGTGGGCCGAGGTCTGTGACGTGCATGAACCCGTTGCGTTCTGGGTCGCCAATATTGACGAAGGCCGCATCTATCCCAGGAAGTACATTTTCGACAATTCCCAAGTAAATGTCACTGACTTGATGGCTGCCTGTGGCTACCACGAGTTCTTGGATTTGATCTTCTGAAAAGACGGCAGCAATGCGATGCTGCTCTGCTATAACTATCTGCTTTGTCATTCAATTTCCTCAAAAAACTGTCAGCAAGTTAGAGACACTAACGCTGAAAAGTGCCTCTGACTTTAACTGTAATTAGTAGTAGCTTAAAGAGTTATTAGCTGTCAGTTGGTGCAGGGTTGAAGGAAATTTAACTCTTCACTGTTAACTGTTAACTCTTCACTGTTACAGATAAAAAAGTAGTTAAACCCGACCGATCGAGAGTTATGAGTTATGCTCAGCAGATAAATCTGAGAGATAGAAATAAGGAGGCTTTTATCGAGTTAGCAATATTGAGTTTTAAGTTGAGAATTGCTTTCCTCAATACTTCAAAATTCAACAGTTGCAACTCTTCCTTTGAACTCAGCGAATAAATTCAGCGCCACTCTCACCAATTTCTTAACACACAACTGAACACACAACTGAACATTACGAACTGATAACTCCGCTTGCGTGGTGGTTGAGGGCTGGTTTTGAGCGAAAGTAAGTAGGATTGATACTCCCCAGGGCTTAAGCCACGGGGATTCTTGAATGAATCCGAAAACTCTCAAAGGTGCTATCAAATCACCTCTAGACGCTCAAAACAACTACCTTTATAAAAGATGTTGCAATTGCGCTTACTTTGAAATTGTGCTTGTTTTCATAGACCATCACAACGCCAGATAGGTACGCTTCACACTCTGCCATTACTTGTCAGTTATACAGGCTTACTACTCCTTGAGGAGTGTGGTGGCTCACTGTGCCGGGATTTCTCCGATACTAGAGTGTTTCAACACGTAGATGGTTGTTTTACTTGCTAACTCAATTATAGAATAAGACTCCAATCACTTGTGTAAAGGAATATTGAAGGCGGTTGAAACCGCTACCGACTTCCTCCCCGTGTCTAAAGCCAGGGGCACGCCGGGCTCGTTTTCTGGTGAAAGCGTAAGGACTTTTATTGAATTCTTGCGCGATCACACTCAACAGACTCTATTCTTGGCATTCGACTGGAACTTCCGCCCCTGCCAACCCTAAAACCTTGTCAGTCGATTTTAGATTGAATAATTTTAGATTTTAGATTTACAAGCGCAGATGAATCTGGGAACTTGAACCTTGGTCTAAAATTTTGGGATCTCCACGAATTAAGTCCGGACTTGTATCCGTTTTCGATCGAGGTCAAAAACATCTATTGTTGAATACCCGCTGGCTCGGCTTGAACCATGAGATTTTTGACTAAGCCGACGATCGACAACCACTCGATCGATCGAAATTAATCGATCAATTTGGTTCATGCTCCGCTCCTGCGGGTTTAGCGCTAGATTTAGCCCGTGAATGTACAAAAAGGCTTGAAGTCTTGAACAGAAGCAATTTGCACCCAGCCCGCGTTGCTGGTTGGCTCTTAGCGACGAGCGACAAAAGCGCTCAAGCCGCTGCGGCTTCCATAACAAGCAATTATAGCTTGACACGACACATCCCGATCGAGAGCCGAAGGTGAAATATTTCACCACAGCTTCCCTATTTTAACCATAACCCAAGATTAGCTGACTGCGCTGAACCTGCAAAAGCTGAATTTCCTGCTGGCTGACTTGTTCGAGCATGAAAACAAGGTGTTCGGGCTTGAGCAGGTTGCCGTCGCTGCGACAACTGCCGGTATAGCGCAAGACGGCTGTACCTTCGGATTGCTGCACAAGTTCTAGTTTGTGCAGCCGATCGCGCAAATTGACATCGCGAGTCTTTCCCGACTTAGTAGTGTGCACCCGCCAAAAAGCCTCTGTTTCGGCGATCGCCTTCACCCAAGCTTCCCAATTGGCAGTATCTGCGACGGAGACAGCAGTAGAATTATCCTGGTCAGATTCGCCATTTTCCGTCAACAAGCCTGTTGCAGCCACAGTAATTACGTACTCCGCTGCTTCTAACAATTGACTGGCAGAAGGAGCTTTGAGGTCGATCGACTCAACCTTGTAAATCGGGATATTTTCCGGCAGAGTCGCGGCCAATTTTGCCCGGAAAATCTCAAGATCGATCGACTCAGTGAGTTCAAAATCAGCAATTTCCCCAGTGCTGGTAACGCCCAGAGGCAGAGCATTTGCCACAGAAATCCGAGGATTTGGGTGGAAGCCGCCAGTAAACGAAATCGGTAAATCGGCCCGGCGGACAACTCGATCGAACAATCGCAGCAAATCCAAATGACCAACCAAAGCCATATCGCCCACCTTCCCAAACCAAACCCGAAAACGCTGTTTCCGTTCTGTATTCGGTACAAATTCCCCAGCAAAATCTGGAATTGGCAGGGCATCTACAACCACATTGTGTCCGAAATCTGTGCCGCAAACCCCGCAGCGGGAACACCCTTCAAAGGAACAATCGGGAACCGTCGCTGCTTCTAAAGCCTTTTGCAAGTCAAGTTTCAGCCAGTTTTTATCGATTCCCGTGTCTAAGTGATCCCAAGGTAAAGGTCGATCGAGAAAGAGGGGGAGAGGGGGGGAGGGAGAGAGGGGGAGAGGGGGAGATGCGGGAAAATCTTCCGACTTCCCTCGGACGACTTCCCTCGGACGACTTACATCCGTTACATCCGTTACATCCGTTACAGAATCCGTTGCCGAACTTCCTTCTTCCTTCTCCTCTTCCTTCTGAAAAAGATTCCATTCGCCGCTTTCAACTTGGCGGTATTTCCAGGTAAGTCCCGATTCATCGATCGCCCTTGTCCAAGCCTTGTATGCTGTATCCAAGCTTTCCCACCACGCATCCATACCAGCGCCAAGTTCCCAAGCGCGGTGGACTACAGCGCCCAAACGTCGATCGCCCCTACCGACAAAATCCTCCATTGCCGAAATCCGCACATCGGTATAATTCACCTTGATATTTCTCATCGCTTTGAATTCACCCTTCAGCAATTTTTGCTTGCGTGAAAACTCGGCAGTAGAAACCGAATGCCACTGAAAAGGAGTGTGAGGCTTAGGCGTAAAATTAGAAATTGTCAAGTTAAAATTCAGTGGCCGCCTGCCATTAGGGGCTTGCAATTAAATATAACCCCAGTTATCCTAGAAGAGTAGGAACCAAAAAATCTGACATAAGTGGTTGTGACTTCTGTAAGTGGGATGCTAA